>JASIKV010000251.1 GCA_030049455.1 Terriglobia bacterium | reverse complement strand
TCTTCGTGATGGGTGGCGGCGACGCGCATCGCACGCCCGAGGGGCGGATTTACGTGGGCGGGCACTGGCGCAATGAGAATGAATGGCCGCTGGCGCGCACGGTCTACACACCTTACTACCTGCACACCAACGGCGTGCTTTCCACGGACAAGCCCGTGCTGGAAGGACCGACAAGCTACACCTTCGATCCCCGCCATCCGGTTCCGACGCTGGGCGGGAACATCTCCTCGGCCAACCCGCCGCTCTCCAGGCACAACACCATTGAGCGGCCCGGCGACACCGAAAATCTGATGGAAAACGGCGCGCAGGACCAGCGCTGCAGCCTGAGTATCTGGACCTGCGACGACACTCGTCCCCTCTCCGCGCGCAATGACGTGCTGGTGTTCCAGACCGCGCCCCTGAAAGAGGATGTGGAGGTCACCGGCCGGCTGATCGTCAAGCTGTGGGCTTCCTCCAGCGCCGTGGACACGGACTTCACCGCCAAGCTGATTGACGTTTATCCTCCCAACCACGACTTCCCCGCCGGCGTCGACCTGAACATCGGCGACAGCATCGTGCGCGCGCGCTACCGCAGCTCGCTCGAACACTCCACCATGATGACTCCGGGGGAAGTCTATCCCTTCACCATTGAGATGTACCCCACATCGCTGGTATTCCAGAAGGGCCACCGCATCCGCCTGGATATTTCCAGCAGCAACTTCCCGCGCTTCGACGTGAATCCCAACACCGGCGAGCCGCTGAACAACAACCGGCGCTGGGAAATCGCCGTGAATACCATTTACCACGACGGCCCGCGGCCTTCGCAGATTGTGCTGCCGATCATCCCCGCCGAGTAGCGCTGGCCTTCAGGTCAGCACGTGCCGGCCTGAAAGTTAGCGCTACGGTCAATCAAGGACAGCACCCGCTGGCGGCCCCGATTTGGTAATGCGTGATATGATGGACAGTAGGGCAAAAATGGGCCATCGACTGCCCCAACACGAAGGCGATTGCCAGGCGTCTCACGACCGGCAGCCAGGAGGAAGCATTCTTCAGAATGACGGAAGCAGGTCCCACCCCCCACTCGCTCCAGGCGACGCTCGAACGCCGCATTGTGATCATCGACGGCGCCATGGGCACGATGATCCAGGCCCACAAACTGGGCGAAGCCGAGTTTCGCGGCAAGGAGTTTGCCCGTCACCCGCGTGACCTGCACCAGTGCAACGACGTCCTGAACATCACTCAGCCCGCCATCATTGAGGCGATTCACCGGCAATACCTCGATGCGGGCGCCGACATCATTGAAACCAATACCTTCAATTCCACCGCCATCTCCATGAAGGATTACGGCCTTGAGGGCCGCATCGTTGACCTGAATCGCGCCGGGGCGCAGGTGGCTCGCCGCGCCGCCGACGGCTTTATGCGGGATAACCCCGGCCGGCCTTGCTGGGTGGCGGGCTCGCTCGGCCCCACCAGCCGAACGGCCTCCGCCTCACAGGACATTGCCAGCCCGGCAGCTCGCGCCGTCACTTTTGACCAGTTGCGCGACGCCTACTACGAGCAGATCCGCGGACTGGCCGAAGGCGGCGTAGACGTTCTGCTGGTTGAGACCATCTTCGACACGCTCAACGGCAAGGCGGCGCTTTTTGCCGCGCAAAAGTACTTCGACGACACCGGCAAGCGCCTTCCGCTGATGGCCTCCGTGACCATCATCGACCTGAGCGGGCGCACGCTTTCCGGGCAGACTCTGGAAGCGTTCTGGACGTCCGTCTCGCACGCGCCGCTGCTGAGCGTTGGGATCAACTGCTCGCTCGGGGCCAAGCAGATGCGGGCGCATATCGAAGAGCTTTCGCGCATTTCCACGATTTACACAAGCTGCTATCCCAACGCCGGGTTGCCCAACGCCTTTGGCGGGTTCGATCAGACTCCGGAGATTATGGCGGAGTACTTGCGCGATTTCGCCTCCAGCGGCTTCGTCAACATCGTGGGCGGGTGCTGCGGGTCGACGCCTGCGCACATTCGGGCCATTGCCGAGGCCGTGAAGGATTATCCGCCGCGCGTGCGCCCCAAGGTGGAGCGGCTCTCGCGCTTCAGCGGGCTTGAGCCCCTGGTGATTCGCCCGGAAACCAACTTCGTCAACATCGGCGAGCGCACCAACGTGACCGGCTCGCCCAAGTTTGCCAAGCTGATCCTGGGCGGCCAATTTGAAGAAGGCCTGAGCGTCGCCAAGCAGCAGGTGGCGGGCGGCGCGCAGATTATCGACGTGAACATGGACGAAGCCATGCTCGATTCCGAGCAGGCCATGACCACGTTCCTGAATTACGTCGCTTCCGAACCCGACATCGCCCGCGTTCCCGTGATGATCGACAGTTCGAAATGGAGCGTCATTGAGGCGGGGCTGAAGTGCATTCAGGGCAAAGGCATCGTGAATTCGCTGAGCCTGAAGGAAGGCGAAGAGGTCTTCAAGGAGCGGGCGCGGCTGATCCAGCGCTACGGCGCAGGCATGGTGGTGATGGCGTTTGATGAAGCCGGCCAGGCCGACACCACGGAGCGGCGCG
>JASIKV010000250.1 GCA_030049455.1 Terriglobia bacterium | reverse complement strand
TTCGCCGGCCAAATGGCGGCGTGCTCCTTGAATGGTAAAGCCCTTTTCATAGAGCAGCCGGCGAATCTGGAAGAGCAGCTCCACGTCTTTGCGGCGATAAAGCCTGTGTCCGGACTTGCCCTTCACGGGCCGCAGCGACGGGAATTGAGTTTCCCAAAAGCGCAGCACGAAGGCCTTGGTGCGCGTCAGTTCGCTTACCTCGCCGATGCGGAAATAGAGCTTGTCCGGAATCGCCACTTCTGTGGGATGAGCGGGGATCAAGCGCGCAGCGCGGCCTCGGGCCATGCTTCACAGATTACGCAGATTTCCGGCAATAGGCAAGCGCGCGGCGGCCGGCTTTTCCCGCTGCGCACATTGGGCGTTCACGAGGCCTTCCTCAGCCATTTCCTGAAGATGGCGGCGTCTTTGAATTTATCGCTGGACTCTTTCCGCGCACTCGGTTGGAATAGAACTGAGAGACCAGGGTAAATTCGAAAGGGGACCACACACGATGGGTCAGTTGATCATCGGCATTGATGTCGGCGGCACGAAGGTGGCGGGCGGGCTGGTGACGCAGAAGGGGCGGCTGGTTGATTCGCAGATTGTCCCGACATACGCGGACAAGGGATTTAAAAGGAGCTACGCCCAAATCACCAACCTGATCGGCCGCCTGCTGCGCGCGGCGGGCGGGGCGAAGAACGTGAAGGCCATCGGAATTTGCGCGCCCGGGCCGCTGAATCCTAAGACGGGCGTGATCCTGAACCCGCCGAACCTGCCCGGCTGGCGAAACATTGAGCTTGCGAAGAGAGTGACGCGCGAATTCGGTCTTCCTTCGCGAGTTGAAAACGACGCCAATGCCGCGGGCCTGGCCGAAGTGCTCTTCGGCGCCGCTGTAGGTTTTAAGGATGTGTTCTACGTCACCGTCAGCACCGGCATCGGCACCGGAATCATCATCGACCGCAAGATCTATCATGGCAAGAACGGAATCGCCGGCGAGGGCGGGCACGTTTCTATCGACTTTCACAGCCCTTATCGCTGCGGCTGCGGGGTATTCGGCTGCATTGAAGCGCTTGCCGCCGGCCCAGGAATGGCGCGGCGGGCGCGCGTCATGCTGGAACAGGAACACAGCGCGCCCAGCGTGCTGCGCGAGCTTGCGGGCGGCCGCGCCGGGCAGATCACGCCGCTGATGATTCAACAGGCGGCCCGCGGGGGCGACCTGGTTGCCAAAGCTATTCTCGACGAGACGGGCTATTACCTGGGCGTTTGGCTCGCCGGAATGATCACTCTCTTCGATCCCGAAGCAGTGGTCATCGGCGGCGGTGTTTCGAGAATCGGCAAGCCCTTGTTCGACAGGATCCGGAGGACGATTCCCGGCCACACCATCAACGGATTCGCCTCAAAAACGCCGATTCTGCCCGCCAGGCTTCATACCAACGTTGGCGTGTATGGCGCGGCCTCGGTTTTCCTCCCCGCCGGCGAAGAAGCGGATTCATGAGCGCCGAAAAACCCACAACCGGAATTCTGCTTTTCGCCCATGGCAGCCCTGTGGAAGAAGCCAATCAGGGCGTGCGAGAACTGGCCGCGAAAGTGGCGGCGGCCGGACCCTATCGCTACGTGCGCGCCGCGTTTCTGGACGGGGGGCAACCTGACCTGGCGGGCGGAGTGAGTGAGGCGGCGGCGGCAGGGCTGCAACGCTTGATGGTGATTCCCTACTTCCTCACCCTCGGATTGCATTTGCACCGCGACTTGCCGCGCCTCATTGCCGCCGCACAGGCCGCATACCCGCAACTCGAAATCTGCGTGGGGCAGCCCCTCGAAGGTCATCCCCTTATGCCCTCGATCATCCTCGAACGCGCGCAGGAGCTTGCGGCAACCACGAAGTAGCGCCGTCCTTACCAGCGGGCCGCACCACGCTATGATGCTGCTGCCACGCGCCGGTGTTCATAAAGCGGAAATTTCTCCGTCAGCGACTCCACCTGGCCGCGCACGCGCTGCTGGGTTGCCGGGTCGTCAATATGGTGCAGAACTTCCGCAATCCAGCGCGCGATCTGGCGCATTTCCGGCTCCTTCATGCCGCGCGTCGTCACTGCCGGAGTTCCCACGCGAATTCCGCTGGCCACCGCCGGAGGATTCGCGTCAAAGGGAATGGCGTTTTTGTTGACAGTAATGCCCGCGCGCTCCAGCGATTCCTGCGCCTGCTTGCCGGTCACCTTCTTGGTGAAAACGTCGACGAGCATCAAGTGCGTGTCCGTGCCTCCGGCAACGATCCGAAATCCCTCCGCGGCCAGCGCCTCCGCCATCACGCTCGCGTTGGCAACGATCTGCTTCTGGTATTCGGCAAATTCCGGCTGCAGCGCTTCGTGAAAGCAGACCGCCTTCGCCGCGATGACGTGCATCAGCGGCCCTCCCTGGATTCCCGGGAAGACGATCTTATCGAGATCCTTGGCGAATTTCGCCTTGCAGAAAACCGCGCCGCCGCGCGGTCCGCGCAGGGTCTTGTGCGTGGTGGTGGTGACGAAATCGGCGTGCGGAAATGGGCTGGGATGCAGGCCTGCGGCCACCAAACCGGCGATGTGCGCCATGTCGACCATCAGCACCGCGCCTGCCTTGCGGGCGATTTCTCCAAAGCGCGCGAAATCCATCGTGCGTGGATAGGCGCTGGCGCCGGCCAGGATCAGCTTCGGCTGATGTTCCTGCGCCAGGCGCTCAAGTTCGTCATAGTCGATCGTCTCCGTGTCCTTACGCACGCCGTAGGAGACGATCTTGTACATCTTGCCGGAAAAATTCAGAGGGTGCCCGTGCGTCAGGTGGCCGCCGTGCGCCAGGCTCATGCCCAGCAGCGTCTCGCCCGGTTTCAGAACGGTCAAATAAACGGCTTGGTTCGCCTGGCTGCCGGAATGCGCCTGCACGTTGGCGTGCTCGGCGCCGAACAGCTTTTTAGCGCGGTCGATGGCCAGGTTCTCCGCCACGTCAACATACTCGCAGCCGCCGTAGTAGCGCTTGCCGGGCAGGCCCTCCGCGTACTTGTTGGTCATCACTGAGCCCAGAGCTTCCAGCACAGCCTCGCTCACGAAATTTTCTGACGCAATCAGCTCCAAGGTGTCGGCTTGACGCGCAGTTTCCTGGTCAATGGAGCGCGCCACTTCGGGGTCAACTACGTGCAGCGACCGGCTTCGCGAATTCAGTCCAGCGTTCATGGATTACTCTCCCCACAGTTTCATTCGGCTTCTTTTGAATACTAGCGGAGGAGCGGGGAAGTCGCAATCGACTTTGAGCCAGGGCGACGCAGACCTTGGCGTATATGCCTGCGTCACCCCGACGTGGGCCAATGCAGTTGCGGACCTACGCGCGATGTCTGCGCCAGCCGGTTTAGGGTTCATTCGGGGAATTGCCGGGGCGAGAGTTCATGAAAGGACGCGGACCGCACATTCGGCGGTCCGCGCCACGGAAAAAAGCCTGTGCTGAAATTGCACAGCGCAGGCTTAGGGGGACAATTTTAGGATTGGTGGTGTTCGATCTGAAGATTATCCACGACGGAGAAGGAAAGGCCGGCGTGCAGCGCGTCCATATGCGCCTTCACCTTGTCGAAGTTGTTGGCCACCACTCCTTCCAGCGCCACGTTGCCGTTCTTCACGATGATGTGAATGGGCGGCCGGGCCTGGTTGGCGTAGTTGAGGAAGATGGGATCGCCGTAGATGGCGCGCGCCACCTGCAAGCGCAGGCGATCGTCGAAGTTTGAGAGCGGCAGGACTTCCAGATTGTTTTGCAGCACGGACACCCCCTTCACGCGCTCAAGGATTCTGCCCATGTCGTTTTTCTTGAAAGGCAGAGTGACCTCCCCCGCCACGACCAGCGTGCCGTCGTGGGCGGCCAGCTCAACGTTATCGAAAATCGTGAAGGCGTAATACATCACAATTTCGTGGCGCGCCTGCTCCAGAATCTCAGAATCGCTTACGCCCTCCGCACGCACCTGAATGTTGTCGATCACCTGCGTTACGCCGCGGGTTTTGCGGGCGGCATTTTCCGCATCCAGTTTGCTTCCCAGGTTGTCCACGGTTCCGGAAAGTGTCGCCACGCCGCCGGCGACTTCGACATGAACGCTACCGTGCTTATCCAGCTTGGCGTGGTCCAGCTTCGACTGAACGGTGTCCGTGGTTTGCGTATCGGTGGGCGGCGGAACTCCCCAACACAGTCCGGCTCCCAGGACGACCGTCAATATCCCCAGTGAGATTCTGCTTCGCATGATCAGCCTCCTGAATGATCTGCACTACGTCTGTAACCCTGCCTCCGCCTTTTTTGAGTTAACCCCGAATCACGTTTGTAAGCGGTCTCCTGCCGCCTTCAGCCCGATTAGACGCTGGTATTCAGTGCGTAGTTACCTGTGTTAAGTAGGTTTTACTCGGAATCATTATATCTTTGAAAGAAATAGGGTTGGATCTAAGAGTGAGCGCGCAACGGAGGACGAGCCTGATGTCCTACCTCACCCCTCCAATCTAAATGGATGCAGCTGCTCGCGCTTGGGTTACTTGGCTGCAAGGCTGGCGGAGTGGCACGAAAGTACTATATTCGCTTATCCAGTGCTCCTCCCAAGGGTGGCACATCTATGGGTTTCTATGGAGGCTACACTTTCCATGATCCATGCTCAAGGCCAAGTCTCGGGTTGCAGACATAAGAGACGATGTCTGCGCCATCACTGGGAGCGTTTGCGCGACGACTCGATTCCTTGACAATGTGGGGCCGCATCTTAAACAATGAAACATCCTCATCGGAAAGGTTGAAGACATGCGTTGGAGTCAGGTATTTATTCCCACCCTGCGGGAAGACCCCGCAGAGGCAGAAGTTCCCAGCCACCGATTACTGCTGCGGGCTGGATACATGCGCCAGGTAGCGGCAGGCGTATACGCGCACCTGCTACTGGGGCAAAGATCGCTGCTCAAAATCATGCAGATTATCCGCGAGGAAATGGATCGCATCGGCGCGCAGGAATTCTATCTGCCGGCGCTGAACCCCGCGGAGCTGTGGAAGGAATCGGGGCGTTACGCCGCCTATGGCCCGACGATTCTGAAGCTCAAGGACCGCAACGAGCATGAAATGGTGCTGGGCGTGACGCACGAAGAGGAGATGACCAACATTGCGCGCGGGGAATTGCGCTCCTACAAGCAACTGCCGCAGATTTGGTACCAGATTCAGGAAAAGTTTCGCGATGAGCCGCGGCCCAAATCCGGCCTGCTGCGTCTGCGAGAGTTCTGGATGAAGGACTCGTATTCGTTCGATCTGGATGATGCGGGTTTGGATGTGAGCTACCACAAGCACTACGACGCCTATCGCCGAATCTTCGACCGCTGCGGGCTGAAGTACGTGATTGTGGAAGCGTATTCGGGGACGATGGGCGGCACGCACTCGCACGAATTCACCGCGCCCACCGACGCAGGCGAGGATTTGATCGCCCTGTGCGAATGCGGCTACGCGGCCAATCTGGAGAAGGCGGAAGGAATTGTGCCACCGGTATCCGACCCCGAGGAAGTTACGGCGCCGGAGCCCTTCGCCACGCCCGGGCAGAAGACCATCGACGATCTGCAGAAGTTTACGGGCGAGAACGCCAACCGTATGATCAAGACTCTGGTGTATGTCGTCGAGAGTCAGGCGATTCTGGTGCTGCTGCGCGGCGACCACACTCTGAGCGAAACCAAGCTGGCCACGATTCTGGGTTCCGATGTATTCCGCCCCGCCACGCCGGAGGAGGCGCGGGCGCTGCTGGGCGCGAACCTGGGTTCCCTCGGTCCGGTGGGATTGAAGGGTGTGCGGATTCTTGCCGATAGGGCGCTGGAAGGCCGCAGGGGATTGATTGCCGGCGCGAACAGGGACGATACCCACCTGCGCAATGTGACTCCGGGAAGGGATTTTACGCCCGAATACCGCGACCTGCGTGTGGTTTCCGCCGGCGACCGCTGCCCGAAGTGCGGTAAGCCGCTGCGCGTGAGCGTGTCGGTGGAACTGGGCCACATCTTCAAGCTGGGCCGCCGCTACTCGCAGGCCATGCACGCCACCGTGCTGGATGAAAACGGCAAGGAAGTGCCGCTGGTGATGGGCTCTTACGGAATCGGCGTGGAACGCATTCTGAGCGCTGCTGTGGAGCAGAATCACGACCGCGATGGCATGTTCCTTCCCGCGGCGATTGCCCCTTTTGACGTTATTCTGACGGCGGCCAACATGGACGACGTGCGCGTGCGTGAAGCCGCGGAAAAACTCTACGATGAAATGCGCGCGCACCATCTCGACGTGCTCTTTGACGACCGCGCGGAGCGGCCCGGAGTGAAGTTCAAGGATGCGGACCTGATCGGCGCGCCCTTTCGCGTCACGCTGGGAAAGCGCAAGTTGGAGCAGGGGCTGGCGGAAATCTTCCGTCGCTCGACAAAGCAAATTCAGGATGCTAAGCTGGAATTGGTTATCCCGAGCTTGGAGGCAATAAGACGCGGGTGACCCAGAGTGGTGTCGTTCCCCACGGGGAGTATCATGCAGTTGTCGGAGTCGGGCAAGATCACCCTTAAGACTGTCCTTTCTCTGGCCTTTCTCGCCGCGCTGATCTTCGTCGGCTTCAAAACCATTCCTGTTTACATCAACGATTACCAGCTCAATGACTGGGTTCAGAACCAGACTCCTTTCTGGCAAACTCAGCACGCCTCCGAGGATGCCATTCGCAAGACCATCATTGCCAAGGCCCAGGACCTGGGCCTCCCTCTGGCAGCGGAAGATTTGAAGGTAGAAGCCACCCCTAACAAGGTGAGTGTGAGCCTCGATTACCACGTTCCGGTGGATTTGAAGGTGTACACGCTCCAGCTCCACTTCACCCACTCATCGGAAAATCGAGCGATATAAATCGTGGCTGTCCGGTCAATCTCGGCGTCGCGGGGCGCGTCCGTATCGAAGGGCGGCGCGAAAGGTGCGCGGCCGGGTAAATCGCGCTGGGGAAGGGGAAAGAAGATCCTTCTGGGCGCGGGACTGCTGGTTTTCCTGGTTGCCGCGGGCGTGTTCGTTTATTACTACGTGCGCTTCTCGCGCGTGATCGACGCGCGGCTAAGCGGTGACGTGTTCAACAACGCTTCGCTGGTGTTCTCCGCGCCCACGCCGGTTTTTGCGGGCGAGGCCATCACGCCCGACGTGGTCGCGGCGCGCCTGCGCAGGGGGCTTTACTCTGAATACGAGGGAGGATCGAATGTCGGGACCTACCGGCGCGTGGGCAATCGGCTGGAAATCAGGCCTGGCTCCGAATCGTTCTTCCAGACCGACTTTCTGAAGGAGGGACCGGCCTCGCTGGAGTTTTCGGGCGGGCACCTGGTGTCCATCACTTCCCTGCCCAGCAAATCCCAAATCAGCAGCTACCAGCTCGAACCGGAAGTCATTACCACGCTGTTTGACAGCTCGCGCAGCAAACGGCGGCTGGAGCGCTATCAAGACCTGCCCAAGACGGTTGTGGACGCGGTCGTGGCGGCCGAGGACCACAGCTTCTTCACCCACCATGGGGTGAATCTTTATCGCATTCTCGCCTCCGGCATGCACGACATTTTCCGAACGGAGGAAGTCAAGCAGGGCGGAAGCACCCTGACCATGCAGTTGGCCCGAAACATCTTTGGATTGACTCCGCAGCGGCGATATGGGCGCAAAATTAATGAAATATTCCTGGCCTTGCTGCTGGAACAGCGTCTGAACAAAGAACAGATTTTCGAGCTGTACGCGAACCAGATTTACCTTGGCCAGCGAGGGAGTTTTTCCATCTATGGATTTGGCGAAGCCGCCGCCGCTTACTTCAACAAAGACGTGGGCAGCTTAACCGCTCCGGAAGCTGCGCTGCTGGCAGGCGTGATTCGCGGACCGAATATCTATTCGCCCTACAAATATCCCACGCGCGCGCTGGAGCGGCGCAATTTTGTACTGAAGAGCATGATGGAGCTGGGGATGCTGACTCCTGCGGAAACAGAGAGGGCCTCCGCTGCGCCATTGGGCGTGGTCGTGCGAAACGTGGAGGGCACACAGGCGCCCTATTTTGTGGACATGGTAAAGGACCAATTGCTCGCACAGTTCTCGGATCATGACCTGCTTTCGCAAAGTTATCGAATTTACACGACGCTTGACCTGGATTTGCAGGAAGCTGCCTCTGCGGCCGTGAACGTCGGCATTGGGGAAGTTGATAAGAAATTGAAAAAGGGTAAGCCCCTCAAAGGCAAACCTGCGCCCGAACCCTTGCAGCCCCAAATGGCTCTGGTGGTGATTGATCCTCACACCGGCTGGCTGAAAGCGCTGGTGGGCGGGCGCGATTATGGCCGGAGCCAGCTTAACCACGTGCTGGCCAAACGCCAGCCTGGGTCGTCCTTCAAGCCCTTTGTCTATGCAGCGGCGCTGAACTCAGGCGTGGATGGATCGCAGCCGCTGATTACGCCCGCCACCCTGCTGACCGATGAGCCCACCACATTCCAGTTTGGTGATCAAACTTATGAGCCGGAGAATTACATGCAGGAATACTACGGACAAGTGACCGTGCGGCAGGCCCTGATGTTTTCGCTGAACGTGGCCACGGTTAAACTGGCGGAGATGGTGGGTTACGACAAGGTTCGTAATTTGGCGCTGACCGCGGGTTTCAACAAGGATTTGCAGGCCACACCCGCCATCGCGCTGGGAGCGTATGTGGCGACTCCGCTGGAAATCGCAGGCGCCTACACAATCTTTGCCAATGGCGGAACCTACGTTGAGCCGCGCTTTATTCTTGCGGTCAATGATGCCTCCGGGCGCTCGCTGTGGAAGAGTTCCGAAGTCACACGTCAGGTGCTGGACCCGCGTGTCGCTTACCTGATGGTGGATTTGCTGGAGAGTGTAATCAACAATGGCACCGGTGCGGGAGCGCGGACACGCGGATTCACCCTGCCGGCTGCGGGAAAAACCGGCACCTCGCACGACGGCTGGTTTGCGGGCTTCACTTCCAACCTGGAGGCGATTGCCTGGGTCGGCTACGATGACGACCGCGAATTGAACCTGGCCGGCGCGGATTCCGCTCTGCCCATCTGGACAGAATTCATGATGCGCGCGACGTCCTATCCCGACTATAGCGATGTAAAGCCCTTCGAAGCCCCCGACGGAATCGTGCAGGTTCCCATGCAGGTCGCGTCGAACCTTCCCAACGGCAATGACGCGGTGGCAGTGCGCAATGAGTGTTTCATTGCGGGAACCGAGCCGCAACAGCAGGCGGCCCAAACGAGCGGTGGCGGAATTCTGAGCAAGCTCTTTCACTCCGGCACCTCCACCCCCGCGCCCGCCGCGGTGGCCGCGCCGGCGCAGAGCGGCGATACGGTAGTTCAGGTTCCTTCCTCGGACCCGGGTTCGCAATCGGACGACAAAAAGAACGGTGTATTGAAGAGATTCCTTTCCATTTTCAAGGGGAAAAACCCTCCCCCTGCCCCCCCTCCGGATTCTACGAAAAAACCCCCGCAACAGGAGTAAAATGGAGTTTCGGTAGCGAATTCCGAGACCCAAGTATGAGCTTCCGGCCTCTCAATGCCGGAATCTGAGGCTGATTGAGGGAGGTCCTCTCATGAAACTCAATAAGCAATGTGCGGGCCCTTTGGTGGCTCTTGTCTTGTTTGCCGGGGTCAGTCCCTTGGCCTTGGCGCAGGTGCACGGAACCGGTTTGCTCCCGGAGCAGGTTGCCCGGGCGGCAGGTTCGCCCACCACGCAGTCTCCTCAGCCCAAGGTTCTCACTCTGGAGCAGCGCGCGGACATTTTCATGGCGCGGAAGAACTACGAGGACGCAGCGGATTACTACTATCGCGCGCTTAAGGAGACATCATTCAAGAGTGCGGTTCTGTGGAACAAGCTCGGGATTGCCTTCCAGGAGCAGAGCAAGTTTCATAATGCGCTCAGGGCATATTCCAGCGCCACGCGCGCCGATAAGGGATTTGCGGAGGCTTGGAACAACCAGGGAACCGTGCTATACATGGAGAAAAAATTTTCCCGTTCCGTGAAGTATTATCAGCGGGCCATCGAGACGAACGGCGACAACGCCACATTTCACATTAATCTCGGCATATCTTACTCGCGAGTGCGAAAGTACCCAGAGGCCGTGCAGGAATATCGTACTGCCCTAGCCATTGATCCCAACGTTTTGTCGGAGGAGTCCACTTTCGGCACAGTGGTCCATACGAGCGAGGCCGATGTGAAGTTTTATTTCTACATGGCCAAAGCTTTTGCCTCCACCGGAAATGCGGAGAGCGCGGTGCATTACCTGCGCCGAGCTATGGAGGACGGATTCAACGATCGCAAGCTGATCGACGAGGATCCCGATTTTAAAAAGATCAGCCAGTATCCGCCTTTCGTCGAGCTTCTTCAAAACCCTCCGGCGGCGATTAAGAATTGACAGTTTGAGGGGGGACCGGGGCGACCGGACGGCCCCTGCGCAGTGCTATAATTGGTTCGTTGAATCGAATGCGCAGGCGAAGAACGATCGGACTCTTGACGCTCCTGCTGTGTTTCCCCTGGCAGCTTCGCGGCTCGTTGGAGGTTCACTCCCTGCTGGTATTCCCCTTTGAAAATCTCAGTTCGCGCCCGGATCTGAATTGGATCTCGGAGAGTTTTGCTCAGGTACTTTCTTCGCGATTGCCCCAACCTGATAACTATGTCCTGGACCGCGACGAGCGCAACGCCGCATACGCACAATTGGGAATTCCCACCGATGCGCCATTGACTCTGGCAAGTCAGTACAAGGTTGCAGAGACCCTGGGTGTGGATTGGGCAATTTTGGGGAATTTCAAGGTCACCGACAACCGGCTGGTTGCGCACGCGCAATTGCTGAACGTCAAGCTCTTGAGGCTTTCGCAACCACTTGAGGTTTCCGGTGACCTGACGGAGCTGGTGGATTTGCAGACCCGCTTGGCGTGGCGCCTGCTGGCGACGCACGACGCTGACTTTACGGTCGGCAGTGAGGAGGACTTCCGTAAGCGCTTTCACGATCTCCGGCTCGATGCTTTTGAGAACTACGTTCGCGGCTTGGTGGCAGCCGACAATGCCAGTCGTTTGCACTTCTTTACGGAAGCAGAGCGGTTGGACCCCAATGACCATCACGCCGCATTCGCATTGGGCCGCTATTATTTCGAACAGAAAGATTACGCCAACTCCGCCCTCTGGCTGGGCAAGATTGTGGAGTCGGATTCGATGTACGACGAGTCGTTATTCCTGCACGCCGTCGACGAGTTTTTCCTGGGCCGTGAAATGGCCGCGGAGAAAGAGTTCGAAATACTCCAGAAAGCTCTGCCGCTCGATGAAGTCGCCAATAATCTTGGCGTGTTGGAAGGGCGCCGAGGCCACAATGCCGAGGCGCTGGCGAACTTTCAGGGCGCCTGCCTGAGCGACCCCTCCGATGCGGATTATTGTTTCAACGAGGGTGCAGCCCTCTGGCATGACAAGCGTTATTCCGAGGCCGCGGAATCCCTCCGCGAGACGGTTCATGCCGATCCGGATGACTCTGAGGCCCATACACTGCTGGCTGTCGTTCTGGGCAAGTTAGGCGATCGCAAAGCACAGCAGGTGGAGTTGGACTGGCTGGCCGAACATGAGGTCGGTGCGGCAGCGGCCCCGGCGGGCGACGTTCTGCCCACGCCGCGGCTCAAGAAAACCTATGATGGCCGCGCCTTCCTGTTGCTGCAACTGGCCGTGCATAATGCCATGGAAGAGCGCTTGGCAAACGCTTCTCCCCAGGAACATATTGACGTGCATCTGGCCCAGGGGAAGACGTATCTGGCTGAAAGTCACTTCGGAGAAGCGGAGCACGAGCTTGCGGAGGTGGTTTCCCTCTCGCCGGATGACCCCCAGCCGCACATTCTGCTCGCGCAGGCATTTGCCGGTGAGGGTAAGAATCAGGATGCGGTGCGGGAACTCCAGACCTCGCTGAAATTGAAGGACACCTTGGAAGCGCACCTGTCGCTCGCACACGTTTATCTTTCCCTGAATCAACCTGACCTGGCCCGCGCGCAGGGACAGGCGGCGCTTCAGCTTGATCCCGGAAATTCGCAGGCCCAGGATCTACTGAAGCAAATTCACGCCGCCTCTGGAGCGGGGAAGACGCCTTGAACTTCCGATTTCGGCTGTTCGCACTCCTGGGAATGGCCTACTTGGCAGGTGGATTTTCTTCTTCTGCCCGGGCTGAGGGCCCGCGCCCACTGGTGGTTGAAGTCAAGCTCGACATGATGATTCATCAGGTGAGCGCAGAGTACGTCGAGCGGGGAATTGCCTACGCAAATGATCGCGGCGCTGAGGCGATCCTTTTAGAGCTGGATACACCCGGCGGGCTGGTCACCGCCACGCAGGAATTGGTGCAGGCCATCTATGCATCGCGCGTTCCGGTGATTACCTACGTTGCGCCAAGCGGCGCCAGCGCCGCCTCGGGCGGTTTTTTTGTGTTGCTCGCCGGCGATCTGGCGGTCATGGCCCCCGGTACCAACACAGGAGCCTCTCATCCCGTCGACCTTCTCGGAATGCAGTCCGACAAAACGATGAACGAGAAGATTGAAAACGATCTTGCCTCTTACATCCGGTCGATTGCCCAAAAACGCGGACGAAACGTAGCTCTGGCTGAAGATGCAGTGCGCAAGAGCGCCTCTTTCACAGACAAGGAAGCACTCGAGGACAAACTGATCGACGCCGTGGCTGGCTCGCCGCGCGATATCTTCACGCAATTCGACGGCAAGCCAGTGCAGCGTTTTAATGGTTCCACCACCACACTCCACCTGGCTGGCACCAACGTTGAAGTTTATCCCATGACGCGAATCGAGTCGGTGCTGATCTGGGTGGCGGACCCAAACATCGCTTTCCTCCTGGGCGTGCTGGGATTGATTTGTCTCTACATCGAATTTACCCATCCAGGATTTGTGGCGCCCGGAGTAGTTGGAGCAATATCGCTTGTCCTGGCGCTCTACGGGTTCAATTTCCTTCCCATCAATTACGCAGGGGTGCTGCTGATCATTACGGCGCTGGCGTTGTTTGCACTCGAAGTCAAGGTGACTTCCCATGGAGTGCTTGCCGCGGGTGGGGTTGTCGCCCTGGTTTTCGGGTCGATCATCCTGGTTAAATCGCCCTGGCCCGAGGGGCGAATCCGGTTTTCCACTGCGCTCGGCGTGGCGCTGCCGCTGGCGCTCATCACCATCGTCCTTTTGCGCTTTGCGGTGGCGGCACAACGGCGCAAGGCGGTAACGGGCGAGGCGGGGATGATCGGATTGCTGGGTGTCGCGTATACTGACTTGGACCCCACGGGAAAGGTTATGATCCGCGGCGAACTCTGGGGCGCATGCGCCGCACAGCGAATCCCCCAGGGCGCACACGTGCGCGTGCGGGAGATGGAAGGTCTCACTCTGCGGGTTGAGTCAGCGCAGGAAACCCGGTAAACTGCCGTGTCGGAAGACTCCAGTGCTTCTCACACGTGAGTGGCTTTGCGGAGTTCATCGATAATCGTTTCGGGGGTGCACCATGGACATGGGGGGATGGCTGGTAGGATTGGTCATTATTCTCTTTTTCTGGGTAACAAAGTGCATCAATATTTTGCGGGAGTACGAGCGAGCTGTAGTTTTTCGCTTGGGCCGGCTTCAGAAACCGGACAAAGGGCCGGGGCTGATTTTTGTCCTTTGGCCCATCGACAAAGTGGTTCGGGTGTCCCTTCGCATCATAACCTGGGATATCCCCCCACAGGATATTATCACGCGGGATAACGTTTCACTTAAAGTTAGCGCTGTTGTGTATTTTCGCGTGATCAGCGCGCAGCAGGCCTTCGTGGAGCTTGAGAATTACCGCTACGCCGTCGAGCAACTGGCACAGACAACCCTGCGATCGGTTCTGGGAGAAGTTGAGCTGGATGACCTGCTCTCCCAACGGGAGAAGTTGAATGCGCGTCTGCAATCCATTCTGGACGAGCACACCGAGCCCTGGGGAATCAAGGTGACAAAGGTGGAAGTTCGGCAAGTGGACCTGCCGCAGGAAATGCAGCGCGCCATCGCGGCACAGGCCGAGGCCGAGCGCGAGCGACGCGCGAAAATCATTCACGCGGACGCCGAATATCAAGCGTCGGCCAAGCTTTCCGAAGCTGCCAACGTCATCGCCAAGGAACCCGTCGCCATCACCCTGCGCTATCTCCAGACGCTGGTCGAAATCGGCACGGAAAAGAATACGACCGTGGTCTTTCCCGTTCCCATTGAGTTACTCAGCTTGCTGATGGGGAAACTCATTCCCTCGTCCACAGACGAAGTGAAAAAATAGTGGTGCCGCGCCGGAAAGGCTTTCGACTCGACGCGGACGGGGGAGAATCGAGGGAAAATGGAA
>JASIKV010000249.1 GCA_030049455.1 Terriglobia bacterium | reverse complement strand
GCTCGCAGTTATGTTTGCGCTTCACCTGGCGGCGGTCTGCCGGGTCAGGAGCTTTTGGCAATTGCCGGATGATTGGTTCGATCGAAGGGATTATCTGGAAATCGCCACGATCATTCGCCAGGGCCATGCGGCGAGCGGCGTTGTTCCCAAGTTTTTCTGGGGGTTTCCGTGGGCAATTGCGGCAGCGTCCAAGCTATTTTCCTTGCCGCCGATTGCAGCTGTCGCAGGGATTTGCGCGCTGAGCTCTATCGTCGTGGCGTTGCTGGTTTGCCGCTTGTATGGCGGTGCGGTAGCGGCGGTTTTTATTTTCATAAACTACCAATGGATTGTGCTTTCACTCGAAGGCGGCAGCGAGCCGCTGTTCATGGCCCTATTGTTCGGTTCCTTCCTCGCGGTCCGCTCCGCGCGCTGGAGTCTTGCATCGCTTCTGGCATCGCTTGCCACGACGGTACGGCCCGTGGGGATTCTTGCTTTGCTGTCATTTGCAATCATTCTGGTGTCACGGAAAGATCGGCGGAACCTGGCGGCCGCGACAAGCATCGCCCTTGCAGTTGGTCTCCTCTACGTTGTTCCCCTCTGGATCATTGTGGGCAGCCCCTTCGTGAATTTAGCCGGATACAGAATCCATTGGGGGGCTACTGGATTTCCGCTCACGATTCCGTTTGGCGCCATACTCCCCAGCTATTGGCGAGCTTTTCGCGATATGCGCTGGACTTTCCTGGTATTTTCGGTGGGCTGGCTGATCCTGGGCTTGGCAGGAACGGCCACAACCCTGGCGCCACGCATTCGGGCGCGATTGCTGGCGCATCCAGCTGAGGCATTCTTTGTCTGGATTTACGCCTTGTTTCTGTGCACCTATAATGATCGCGATATATCTTTGGCTTGGGACCGATATCTCCTGCCGGTTGTTCCCATATTCCTCTTCGCGGCGCGAGATTGGATTCCACGCGACCGGCGCGTGATTTGGGGTGGAGCGATATTGTCGGCGCTGCTTTCCGCAGCCGTCGTGGTGGGTTTTAGGAACGTTTTCGGATTCGTGCTCCCTTGATTTGGCAGTTGGGGAACACGAGCCGCGGTGCAAGACTTTCCGGGATTTCATGCCTGATGGCGGACACGGCCCAAATTCACAGCTCACCCAGACTGCCGGCGAGGCCTCAAGGACTTGCGCGCGCAGTCGGCGAGTGGCTGCTTTTCTTCCTGATTTGCCTCGGCTTGGGATACCCTGCCCTGAATCGCTACGACCCCGCCAAAGCAATTGGAACCTCAGACGCAGCGATTTATCGAGACATGGTCGCACGGGGCGCCCCTCCGGAAGTTGCCCAGATTTCCGGCGCATTGAACAGACTAGGGCAAGCGGAGAATTACTACCGCGTGCTCGTGCCCAGCGTTGCCCGGCCGTTCTACTTGTTGATGAATGGCCATACAGGAAGTTGGGACGCGGCGCTTTTCGCACTTCTCATTGCGAACGCAGTATTCACCTCGATGACCGCTTGCCTGATGGTGGCGGTGGCCTGCCGATTGGGATTTCGCCAGGTCACGGCCTTGCTTGCAGCCGCGTTGTACCTGCTTAACTTTGCGGTTGCCAACCTTAATCTTGCCGGGTTGATCGATTCCGGCGAAGCTTGTTTGATGATGGCAATCGTTTGGTCCCTGTTGGCGGGGCGATGGTATTTGCTTCCCATTTGGGGCGTATTGGGCGCGCTCGCCAAGGAGACATTTGCCCCGCTCGCCATCATCTTTGTGATCGGCTGGTGGCTTGGTGATGAGCCGGAAAGTCGCCGTCTGAAATCACGCCTGGGTTGGATCTGCGGTCTTGCCGCATCAAGCGTCCTGACGGTGACTGTTGCGATGTCCGTAGTCGCGAGAGCCTGGGTTTGGCCCTGGGAGTTTGCCGCAGCGATGCACGAGCGCGTGGGTTTTTTCACGGGATTGAAGGGCTGCCTGCTGGACCACACCTTCTGGTACGTCTTCGTGTGGTTACTGCCCCTGGGGATTGTGCGCCTGCGGCGCCTGCCGCGAACCTGGATTTTCGCAACGGCGCTGACTTCTTTGGCAGCCTTAGCGCTTGGCGCGTATAACAACGCCGGGGGCAATACCACTCGCGCCCTCTTCAATGTGGCGGGACCGGTTCTGAGCCTTTCCGCCGCGATGTTCCTGGCGGGAGCGGAATCAACAATTGAACTGAGCGCCAAGACGGCCGCATCGAAAGCACAACTTTCGTGATGGGATCCGATGATACGATCTCGATATTTCCAGATCCTGGGGATTCTTTTCATCCTCACCTTACCCCTTTCCAATCCCTGGGTGCGGGGCGACGGTGTGAACTACTACGCCTACGCGCGCGCAATGCTTGTCCAGCACAATTTGAACTTTGAAGATGACTGGCGCCACGCCAACTTGAGCTTTCGGACACTGAGCGTCAGTCCCCAGGGGCAGATCGCTCCCGACTTCTATACGAGCACGGGGCACGTAAGGAACAACTACGCAGTGGGCTCAGCGATTCTTTGGGCGCCGTTCCTGGTTCCCGTTCACGCTTGCATGTTGCTCTTGCGGCGGATGGGGTTCGATGTTGCGGCCGACGGTTTCTCAAAGCCTTACCTGCTCGCCATGGCTTGGGCCACGGCTTTCTACGGGTTCATGGGCCTTTGCCTCTCGTTTCGCATGGCGAGTTTCTATGTCGGTGAGCGATGGGCGTTCCTGGCCACGCTGGGAATCTGGTTCGCAAGCGCGCTGCCCGTTTATATGTACTTCATTCCTTGCTATTCGCACGCGTTGTCGGTCTTTGTGGTGGCGCTTTTCCTCTGGTATTGGCTGAAGACCCGCGATTCACGCTCGCTTGCCGCCTGGCTTGCGCTCGGCCTCCTGTCCGGCTTGATGCTGGACGTTTATTATCTGAACATCGCAATACTCGTGTTGCCGCTGGGCGAGTCTTTGTGGGGATATTGGAACAATTGGCGCGCGCCCGGGCATGCGTGGGCTGAAATGCGCGGCCTGTTTGCAAAGAATCTCGCTTACTGTCTCGCGACCGCAACCGCGTTTCTGCCGACGCTCATCACACGGCAGATCATCAATGGGCATCCCCTGGAACTCGGATACGACCCGCTCGGCCTTTCCCACTGGATTCATCCAGCGCTTTGGCAGCCTTTGTTTTCCTCCAACCACGGGCTGATCACTTGGACGCCCATTGTCATTCCCGCACTCGTGGGTCTTATCCTGTTGCGGAATCGCGACAGGGGATTGGCTGCTCTATCGGTTGCCGCCGTCGTTGCTTTCTATTACATTGTGGCGTGCCACAGCGATTGGCATGGAGTCTCGTCTTTCAGCAACAGGTTCTTCATTTCGCTCACGCCGTTCTTCATTCTCGGCCTGGGGGTTGCTCTCCGGGAAGCTGCCCGCTGGTTCAAGCAGCCGCGCGCGGCTTTGGCGACCGCAGCTGCGGCGCTCGGCGCGCTGATCCTGTGGAACGCGGCATTCATCTTTCAGTGGGGTGTGGGATTGATTCCGCATCGCGGGCCCATCGCCTGGGGGCAAATGGCCTACAACCAGGTCTTTGTTGTTCCGGCGCGATTGGGCGGCGCCTTGAAATCCTACTTCACCAACCGCGGCGCGATGATGCAGCACATTGAAGCCGAAGACGTGAAACGTCTCGGAATCGATTGACACGCCCTCACACGCAGTTCTAAACTTCGAATTCAATTCACGGTCAGACCACAGGGGATACTCATGGCGAAAGGTCCGCTGAACGAACAGCAGGTGCGCGAATATCACGCGAACGGATACGTGCTGGCGCGGGGGCTGTTTGACGCTGAGGAAATCGGACTTCTCGCGCGCGCTGCCAAGGAAGACCGCCAGCTTGATGAGCATTCCTTCGGCCGCAAAGACGGCGAGGGCGGCACGGTGCGCCTGTCCGGATGGAATCAGCCGGGCGACACGCTCTATGGCATGTATGCGCGCTGCGAATCCATTGTGAATTCCATGGAGAATCTGCTGGAGGGCGAGGTTTACCATTA
>JASIKV010000248.1 GCA_030049455.1 Terriglobia bacterium | reverse complement strand
ACGGACCGGGTGCGGGAAGCGGCTTTGAACAACCGCCTGATCCAGGAGCATTGGGACATTCTGCGTGATTACCGGCCAAAGCCTCGGGTAGCGATTCTCACCGACCAGGACAATGCCATCCTGACGTTTGCCATGGCAAGCCATGAGGGTCCTTCTGTTGAGTCTTTCCGTGGATATTACAAGGCCTTGTGGAAGTTGGACCAGTGGGCGGAATTTATCGAGCCGCAGGGCCTGGATAGCTCGCCATACGCGGTGGTGATCGTTCCCTGGCACCTGATCGGCAAGAAGGATACGTGCGAGCGTCTGCTGCGCTGCGTGGAAAACGGCGCCACCCTGATCCTGGAGACTTCGTTCGGCCTTTTTGACGAACGGTGCTTCTACAACCCGGTGATTCCGCCCTATGGACTTGCCGAAGCGTTCGGATATCGAGAAAAGGAAAACTATTATCAGCACCCTCGCTCGGAGGCGAATGCCGTGCCGCGGGCACCCGCAGAATTGATCTACTACCAGCCGGACATTCAGTTCTCGAGCCCGTTGAAGGTGAGCGTGCGGGCCAACACTTACCTGACGCCCATCGCAATCACCTCGGCGGCTCCCATCGCCACCTGCATGGACCAAACCGTTGCCGCAAGGAAGCCGGTGGGAAAAGGAATGGTTTATTACATTGGAACCAACCTGGGCGCTTCGATCGAATCGGGAAGCGACGCGGGGATTGACTTGCTGCGCGCGATCATCGCGCCTCACGCGCTGCCGCCGGTTCCAGGACGCAAATTGCGGCCGAGACTGATCGAAGGGTCAGAGCGAAGCTTGCTCGCAGTCTTTAATGATACGCCGGAAGACCAGACCGAAAGGCTTGTGTTGCCTCAGCGCTATCGCCTTGCCACCGACATCCACACGCAGGAACCCCTTCGACTGGAAAACGGCGCTTTAACCGTCAGCGTTCCCTACGAAGATGTAACGGTGGTGGCGCTGGAGTAAGGAGGGGGCGTAAATCAACTGGAAACCCTTTGACGATCGAGTAGCCTGCCCGCGAGCGCGTTCAGGGGACCAGCACAATTTTGCCGTAGGCGTTCTGCTCAATGACGGCGCGATGGGCCTGGGCAGCCTCACCCAGCGGAAGTTCCGTTCCCACCACGGGGCTCAGCGAGCCATTCTCAAGTCCGGCGACAATTCCTGCGTGAATGCTGGCCAGTTCCGGGCGAGTGGTGTTCCAGAGCACCATGCCGAGAATGGCGGCGTCGCGCTGCATGATTTCCCGGGGATTAATTTCAATGTTCCCGCGATTTCCGATGACCACGATTCGTCCCCTGGGGGCGAGCACGCTCAGGTCTTTCGCCAGGTTCACGTTGGCCAGCATTTCCAGAATCACATCCGGGCCGCGCCCCATCGTGATTCTCCTCAATTCGTCGAGGTAACCGGGAGCGCGATGGTCGAGAACGTAGTGCGCGCCCTGCGAAGTCACCAGCTCGCGGCCGCGCTCCGTGCCCCCTGTTCCAATCACCGTCAGGCCGCCGGCGCGCGCCAATTGCACGGCCGCCACTCCCACGCCGCCGCTTGCGCCGTGGATGAAAATCGTTTCGCCGGCGTGCGCGTGCGCAACTCTCCACAAGGCACGATAGGCCGTGGCGTAGGGAACGTTGACGCCCGCGCCCTGGGCAAAACTGATGTTGGAGGGGAGCCGGTGCACCTGCCAGGCGTCCGCCAGGGTTTTCTCGGCGTAGGCGCCGGAAACGGTCCCGCCAACATAAACGCGGTCGCCCGGCGCGATACCCTGAACGCCCGGGCCCACCGATTCCACAATACCCGCGGCATCGCTGCCGGGCGTGTAGGGAAGGTCCGGCTTGATGGCGTACGTTCCCTGGCGCATGTAGGTGTCATATGGGTTTACACCTGCCGCCTTCACTTGCACCACCACTTGCCATTCACCGGCTGTGGGTTCCGGCGCATCTTCCAGGTTCAAAACCTCCGGACCACCGAATTCATGAACGCGTATCGCTTTCACAGCACTCCTCCTCTACAACACCTGGGTTCGGCCCCTCCCGCGCCTTTAGCGGATGCCGGCACGAGTCAATTCATCCTGTCTCCGGCGCTTATCGTGCCCTCGCGAAGTAACCACTTTATCACCTTTTACATTCTTCCGGCCCGGCCACCGTGGAGGATAATGCCCATCAAGATCATTGAGCGCTTCAGCGCAGCCTTCCGGCAATTTTCTTCAGCTTTTCAATCCGGATTTCAACGCTGCCACTCGCGCCACGGCGGACCAGTCGAGGTCTCCCATCCCTTGCGCGATGCCACTGAGCAGATTATCGCGAATCAGGCTGGCAATCGGCATGGGTGCAGATGCGTCTTCCGCCGCAGCCAGGACCAATCGAACGTCCTTCAATCCCAGACGCAGCTTGAAACCCGCGGGCTCATAGCGCTGGCCTGCAATGATCTTGCCGTAGTTCTCATAAATGGGCGATTGAAAGAATGTTCCCGCCATCACCTCCAGGAATGTTGCAGGGTCGACGCCGGATTTTCGCAGAAGCGCGAAGGATTCGCCCAGCGATTCGAGCATCGACGCGATCAGGAAGTTCCCCGCCAATTTAAAGGTATTGGCGGCCGGAGGATCGGAACCCAGCACCACAAGCTTTCTACCGATGGCCTCCAGTGCGGGCCGGCAACGCTCGATCGCTTCCGCTGCGCCTGCGGCAATTACCACCAGACGCGCGGCCTGCGCGGCTTCCGGCCGGCCGAACACCGGCGCGGCAATGAAAAACTGCCCGTGCTGCTGGTGCGCCTCGGCAATCCGCCGCGAAAGGCTTACACTGATGGTGCTGTGAGAAATGTGCACCCCGCCGCGCGAGAGGCTGTTCAGAATGCCACCGTCACCGAAAACCAGGCCTTCCACGGCAGCGTCATCCGCCAGCATGGTGGCGACGGTTCCGGAAAAACACGCCGCGGCCGGCGATTCCGCCAGCGTTGCTCCCGCGCTCGCCAGGGCCTCTGCGCGTGCGCGCGTGCGATTGTATACTCGAAGGGAGTGGCCCGCTTTCAGCAAATTGCGCGCCATGGGTTCTCCCATTCCACCCAAGCCAATAAATCCTAATTCCATGTTTTGTTCTCCGTCACGAAGCCGCGACCAATTTACCACCAATTCCATAAAAGTCTTCCGCGCCTTTGCGCCTACTTCCGGGAGCCTCGATTGCGGTAAAATGAAGTTTTAAAGTTCAGGGATTGACACGAAGGAATCAACGAGGGCCGGGATGCCAAGCGCGTGGCAAATGAAAATCGAGTCAAGAAAAACCAGGAGAATTTTGGGAGGCGCATGCGCCGTTCTCGCTTTATCGGCGGTCTGCGTGGGGATATGGCCGCTCCATGCCCCAGCCCAACAAGCCACACCACCTGCCGCGCCCGCGGCGGGGGCTAATGCCCCGCACCCCCCGGAGCACACCCAGGCAACCAATCCCATTCGGGCTCGGGTTGAACTGGTCAACGTTCCCCTTACAGCCTTGAACAAGCGCGGATTGCCGGTCATTGATATGAACCAGAATGAGTTCCAGGTGTTCGAAGACGGCGTCGAGCAGAAAATCACGCACTTCGAACGCGAGTCCAGCACGCCGCTGCGCGTGGGCTTAATTCTTGACACCAGCAATTCCGCGCGCCGCCAACTCTCCTACGAGAAGGATGCCGCCACGGAATTTGTTTACCAGATTCTGCGTGACGGCGGAACGAAGAACCAGATTTTTCTCCAGACATTTGATTCCTCCAGCTCCGTCATCAAGGACTTTACGAACGACCCCGACGTGTTGCACGACAAAATCGACGGCCTGAAGCCCGGCGGCGGCAAGGCTCTTTACGATGCGATCTATTCCGCCTGCCGGGATAAGATGGCCAAGAGCGGCCAGCCGGAGGACATGCGGCGGATCCTTGTGGTTCTGAGCGATGGCCTGGATGTGCAAAGTCAGCACACGCTGGACCAGGCCGTTTCCATGGCGCACCTGACGGAGACCATGGTTTATACGGTCGGAACATCCGCCTACGGCTATGAAAATCCCGGTGACAAAATGCTGGATGAGCTTTCCAACGAAACCGGCGGTTATCCTTCATACCCCTTGCGTGATTCTCCCGGCACCGACCTCGAGACCGGCTATTTGTCTCACGGACAGGTCGGCGACACGTCGCAAAACAAGGGCTTGGGGGCGGAGACAGGAAGGTTCTCCGCGGAGCGCCTGGTGAATCTGGGCGAATCGCTGGAATTGATCGGCCGTAATCTGGACCAGCAATACACGATTGGCTACAAGCCCATCCGCGACGATCTGGATGGAACCTACCGGCAAATCAAAGTTGTGACCTCGCGCAAGGGAGTCATTCTGCGCTGGAAGCCCGGCTACTTTGCCACCACGCTGGCGAACCCGTGACGGAATCTCCACTCCCCAAACCATTTCAGGCGCCTTCGTCAGGCCATTTCGGCATCGGAAAGGACGGACTCCGTGAGTGAAATCTCTATCCTCTTGCCCAAGTTGCGCGACCGGCGACTTATCGATCTCAGCCAGACCTTGGAAGAACACATGCCGCATTTCCCCACACACTCGATGTTCTTCCACAGCCTTTGGAGCGCTCCCGAGCGCGGAGGCCGCTCGCTCCATTACCTTCTGGTGATGCACGAACACAACGGAACGCACGTGGACGCCCCCGCGCATTTTCTGAGAGATGCTCCGCCGGACGCTCACGTGACGATTGAGAATGTTCCCCTCGACAAGCTCATGGGCCGCGGAGTGCGGGTGGACTGCCGTGGCACGCAAGCGGGCGAATACGTTTCCAAAGACCACATTCGCGAGTGGGAAGATCGGCATGGCGCGCTTCAGGCCGGAGACATTGTGTTGTTGGATTTTGGCTGGGCGGCAAAGTGGGCATTGCGCCCGGACAATCAACCCTACGTCGAAGACTGGCCGGGAGTGGGAATGGACGCGGCGGAATATCTGTTGTCGAAGCAAGCCGCGGCACTCGGCGTTGACACGCTTTCGCCGGACCCACCGGAAGCGCTTCGCACGCGGCCAATCCACCCTGTGGTCCTGGAAAAGCAGATGTTGATTATCGAAAACCTGTGCAATCTGGATCAGCTTCCGGATTTCTTTATCTTCATGGCATTTCCACTGAAGATTCGCGAGGGCTCCGGGTCACCGGTCCGCGCGGTGGCGCTTGTTTAAATCGAAGGCGGGAAGAGAAACGGATCAGGTGCTAGGGTTTGCTCGCACAGGCAGAAGCAGCGTCAAAATCGATGCCATGAAATACGCCAGGCAGATCAAGCCGAAGGCGTAACGGAAATCGCCGGTGCGATTGAAAACATATCCCACGGCCTGCGGGCCGAAGTAACCTCCCAAATTGCCCAAAGCGTTGATCAACCCCATCGCCGAGCCGGAGATCGAGCGCGGCATGGTCTCCGTTGGGATCGCCCAGAAAGGACCCAGCATTCCGTAAGATCCAACACCAACAAGCGAGATGGACGCGAATGCCCACACCGGGGCTCGGCCCATAAAAAGGATGCAGGCCAACATGCACATTCCGCTCCAGCCCAAACCAAATGCCACGTGGCGGCGCCGCTCGTGCTTTTTGTCGGAGTGGCGCGAGACCAAAACCATGCCGACCGCGGCCACCGCGTAAGGGACCAAGTAGAGCAGGCTCACCGTCTGAATACTGAATTGCCCGGCTTTCGCCAGCACGGTGGGAAGCCAGAAAGTGATGCCGTAATTCCCCAGGGTCAACATCAGGTAAATCCCAATCATCATCAGCACGACAGGCTTCACCAGCGCCTGCAGGAATGGCACCGGCTCGGCGGGCTCGAGCTCGCTGGATTCCTTTTCCAGTACGCCTTCCAGGTAACCGCGCTCTTCTTCCGAAATCCATCGCGCCTCGCGGGGATGGTCGTTGATGAAGAGCCACCAAATAACCAGCCAGAGGAACGGCAGCGCGCCCTCCGACATCAACAGCACTCGCCAATTCCAGTGCGCCAGGATCCAGCCGGAAAGTGGAGAAGAAATAATCACCGCCACGGGCAGGCAGAGCATCCAGTAGGCGTTGGCGCGCGCCCGCTCCCGGCGGGGGAACCAATGCGAAAGGAGAATCAGCACGGCCGGCCATACGCCGCCCTCCGCAACGCCGAGCAGAAATCGCATGACCAGAAATTGCTGCCAGGTGCG
>JASIKV010000247.1 GCA_030049455.1 Terriglobia bacterium | reverse complement strand
TTCCCATATATGATCCCCTTTGCTATTAAAATGAGTCAGGACAACTCCTCTGTCTGCCGCCCTCCTTGAAATAGCGTTCCACCGTCCTCCCCTAGTTGCAGGACATTACCGCCGGACGGCTTTCGGTCTCCAGGCTCGTCACCACGAAGGTCCTCTGAGGAAACGAATCTCCGCAGCAAACCGGGATTTTCAGTATGAGCTTGAGCCCATCTGACAACCTACACCCCGACCACCCAAAATGCAACCGGCGGTCCGTAGGGTCTCAATTTGAATTCTGTAGCGCGGGTGTCCCCACCCGCGACTCGCGGCATGGCCATCCTGGCCATTTACATGGGCTGGAAGCCCATGCCTCAGCGGCGGGACACGCGCGTTTTTGCCATTCACCGATGGATCGCGGGTGGGGACACCCGCGCTACAATATCGGAACGCCATCGTGCCAGCCGCAAATTTGAAACTGAGACACTCCCCGGCGGCGGGCTCCCAACTTGAAGCAAGGGAAAAGACCCCCTGCGGGTTTTCCGCATAATTCAAAACCCCGGTCAAACCGCGCTGTTTCAGGCCTGACGCTCGTCGGTGGGCCGAAAAACCTGCGTAAGAATGACGCCCGCGGAAACCAGCAGAATTCCCACCAGCATCAATCCGTTGAGAAATTCATGGAGAAAGAAGTGGGCCACCAGCGTGGCCACAAGGGGAGTAAGCGAGGAGAAGGCGTAAACGCGCGCCACCGCCATCAAGCGCAGCGCCGTAAACATGCAGTAGATGGCAATGATGCCGGAAAGGACTCCGCTGGCCAGATAGGCCGCGAGCGCGCCCCACGTCGCCAGGTGAATGCCCGGAAGGCGGGCCGCCAATAGAATCCCGGCCATCCCCGTCACCACGCTGGTGAGGAATTGGAGGAAGATCGCAACCGATTGGTGCGCGCCGCGCAATTGCCCGTCACGCCAAAGCACTCCGGAAATTCCGTAGGTCAAGGCCGTGGCCAGCGCGAAGGGGATGGCCCAATGCCAATGACCCGAAATCGGGGCGCCCTGCGATTGTCCAAACGAGAGCCCCACCAGGCCAAGGAAAATCAGAATGACCCCCGCCAGAGCGTAGTGGCTGATTCGTTCGCCCAAAAAAAACCAGGCGATCAGCGTGCCCCAAATCACATAGGTCTCCTGCACCGGAACGGTAATGGTGACGCCGCCGAAACTCATCGCAAAATAATAGAAGAAAAGCCCCAGCGTTGAGATGACCCCGGCCAAAACGAAAGCCATAATGCAGCGACTGCCGATGTAATTTGGCGAGCCTGGACGTAACTGGCTGAGTGTATGATGCTTCCACATCAGGAAAATTCCGAGCATCAGGCTCGGCAACCCGCGCAAGACCGGGCCCATGAGCGGATCAGCCCGCACTACGGCCACGCGATCGAAAATATTCGCGGAGGCGTAACCCAGAACGGTTCCGAGAGCCCACGGCTCACCGCGGCGCCGGTTGGAATTGGTAGCAGAGGTATCCATCGATTTCTTTACAATTATATCTGGTGGTGAAAAAGCCGTGGGGGTTTTAACGCGCGCCTGGCGTTTCACAATACTTTTACCTATGTTCGCCCATTCCTTGACAATTTTTCGCAGACTCCGCCCGGAAGCAACCTCCGCCGAGGCAAACACGTCAAACTGAGTGCAGGGCGTTGTACGGAGCGAAGTGACGAGCAGCGCAAACGGGGGGCTCCTTGTGCCCTGGGGGAGCCCCCTTACGTGTCTTTGGCTGCAGGGGGCGCAATGCGCCTGAACCTCACTCGCGCCGGAGCCACTCCAAAGGAGGTCGTTTCGACCATGAAGTTGTTTGCCAAGAATTCAATTGCCTACCTCGCAGCCGTTTTTTTCACCACCGCCTGTTTTGCATTCGGCGCCTGGGGCTCGCATAAATCGTCCAACTCCCGCGCAACGAGTATTACACTTCAGAACTCCATGAAGTTCAGCAACGGAATCACGCTGCCGGCTGGAACCTATCGCCTGTCAGTTCCCAAGAACGAAAAATCCGCCGAAGTGACGTTCACACAAGACGGAAAAGTCATCGCGACAGAAAAGGCCCGGGTAGTTGACGAACAGAAAAAGTACGATTCCACTGAGATCGATAGCGTTAACCAGGGCAATGTCGAGCAATTGACAGCCATTCGCCCCGGCGGGTGGGATGAGGAACTGGTTTTTGGAAATGCAGGTGATTAAACAAATGCGGAATTAACCAACGAAGCAGACTGATCGTCTTGCGGGCGGCCTTTGCGCCGCCCGTTTTCTTGTGGGGAGATTATCAATCGCGCACAGCGCTAGTCCTCAAGCGTGGAAATATCTCCGGCCGGCAACCCCAGTTCCCAGGCCTTCAGGACGCGGCGCATGATTTTTCCGCTGCGGGTTTTGGGAAGCTTTTCCTTGAATTCAATTTCGCGCGGAGCGGCGTGGGCGGCCAGCTTTTGCTTCACGAATTTCTGGATTTCGTCTTTCAGCTCGTCGGTGGGGACGTGACCCTGGCGAAGCGATATGAATGCCTTGATGATTTGACCGCGCAGCGCATCCGGTTTGCCGATCACTCCCGCCTCCGCCACGGCCGGATGTTCCACCAGGCAGCTTTCAACTTCGAACGGCCCTACGTTTTCGCCCGCGGTGATGATCAAATCATCCACGCGCCCCTGGAACCAGAAATACCCGTCGGCATCTTTATAGGCGCTGTCGCCGGTTACGTACCAACCCGGAATGCGGAAGTAGGATTGATAGCGCTCGGGCTGCTTCCAGATGTCGCGCATCATGCCCGGCCATCCCGGTTTGATCACCAGATTGCCCAGCATATTGGGCGGCAACTCCTTCCCCGCGTCGTCCACGATTGCAGCGTAAACTCCCGGAATGGGCCGCCCCATCGAGCCCGGACGCATGGTCATCGCCGCATAATTTGAGATCAGGATGTGTCCCGTTTCCGTCATCCACCAGTTGTCGTGAATCCGCCGGCCGTAGGTTTTCCAGCCCCACCATACGACTTCCGGGTTGAGCGGTTCACCCACGCTCAGCACGTGACGGAGACTGGAGAGATCAAATTTCTGCGCCACTTCCTCCCCCGCGGCGAGCAGCATTCGGAACGCAGTGGGCGCGCTGTACCAGACATTCACGCGGAACCGCTGGATTGTTTCGTACCAGTCGGCGGCGTTGAATCTGCCGCCGCGAATCAAGTTGGTCGCGCCATTCAGCCACGGAGCAAATATTCCGTAGGAAGTTCCGGTGACCCAGCCGGGGTCGGCCGTGCACCAATAGACATCGTCTTCCCGCAGGTCAAGCACCCAACGCCCGGTCATCATGTGGCCCAGCATGGCCTTCTGAACGTGCAGCACTCCCTTGGGCTTGCCGGTCGATCCCGAGGTGTAATGCATGATCAGAGGATCATCGAGTGTCAGCCATTCGATTTCGGTCTTGTCGGAAGCCTTGTTCATCAGCGCGTCATAGCTCTTCTGCCCTTCGCTGACTTCACCGGCCGAAGCTCCGACCAGAATGATGTGCTTCAGTGCTGGCAAATCGTATTGCGGGACGCGCTCAAGCAGCGCGGGAGATGTGACCAGCGCCACGGCCTCGGCGTTTGCCATGCGGTCGCGCACGGCGTCTTCCATAAAGGCTTCAAACAGCGGGCTGGGAATCGCTCCGATCTTCAGAATTCCCAGGATGGCGATGTACAACTCGGGCCGCCGTCCAAGAAAAACAAACACGCGGTCACCCTTCCCCACCCCCAAGCCGCGCAGCGCGTTCGCAAAGCGATTCGACTGAAGCGACATGTCCTCATAGGTAAGGCGCGTCGTGTGCTCCTTGTCGGTGTAAATCAATGCCAGCTTATTGCGACGGCCGCGAGTCAAATGGCGGTCGATGGCTTCGTGCGCCATGTTCACTTTTCCGGTCTTGGCCCAATCGAACTCCTGATGCACCTCCTCCCAGTGAAACGAGCCGTAGCGGAAATCGTAATCCTGCAAATGGTGTGAGTGCGGATCGTCCGTGGGCTTCAAGACATTATTCGCATCAACGGTCGATTTAGTGGACATCCATTACCCCCTGATTTGACTGCCGTCAGCGCCTGACTTGATTCCACTCGGGTCGTTTTCGGCGAACAAATGTATTCCGGGCGACTTCATGCAGAAACCCGACGTCAACCTGCGACCCGGTACGCTTCGTCCAGCAATTCGATGACATGCATCACGCGCTGGTTGTTCCCCTCACGTCTCACGCCCGCGCGAAGCTGCAGCAGGCATCCTGGATTGGCGGTCAGCACCAGGTCCGCCTTCGTTTCGGCGATGCGGCGCATCTTGCCCTCGAGCAGGCGCTCCGACATTTCATTGTGAACGACGTTATAAACGCCCGCGCTGCCGCAGCAGACCTCCGCTTCCTTCAGTTCGATCAATTCCAGGCCGGGAACTGCTGCCAGCAGCTTGCGCGGCGCGCTGCGGATCCGCTGCGCGTGCCCCAGATGGCAAGGATCCTGGTACGTTGCGCGAAACTTCATTATTCCCAGGTTTAGGTTCATGTCAATCCCGGCCAAAAATTCCGTCACATCGCGGAGCTTCGCTGCGAACTCCCTGGCGGGCTCGTAGAATTCCTTCCCCTCCTCCGCAAACAACAGCGGATACTCCTTCAGGACGGAGCCGCATCCCGCAGCGTTTGAAATGACCGCATCGAAATCGCCCGCCGCAAAGGCCTTGATGTTTTGCCGCGCCAGATTTCGCGCAACATCGCGAATGCCAGCGTGCACGTGCAGCGCTCCACAGCAAACCTGGTCCCGGATGATAATGACCTCGCAGCCGTTCTTGGCAAGGACGCGCACCGTGGCGTCGTTCAAACGCGCAAACGACAGATTTGCGATACAACCTGCGAAAAACGCCACTCGGTAGCGGCGCCGGCCCTCCGCCGGCACCGTGGTCCCGAGGCGATTGAAGAAAAATGGCTTCTCCATTCGCGGAGCAAGCTCCGCAATTCGGTCAAGCCGCCCCGGAAAGACTTTTAGCAAATGCGTCACGCGCAAGAGCGCTTCAAGGCCGCTGCGCTGATACAGGCGCATCAGTGTTCCAAAAACTCTTAATCGTCCGGGGTTGGGAAGAATTTCGTAGTAGAAAAGCTTTCGAAGCAGAGTCGTGAGCGGCGGCCGGTGATAGTGCGCCTCGATTTGTGCGCGCGCCGCTTCCACCAGCTTCCCGTATTCGACTCCGGAGGGGCAGGCGGTCTCACACGCGCGGCAATCCAGGCAAAGATCGATATGTTGAACGAAGCTGTCGCCGAGCGGCAGGCGGCCCTTTTCGACCTGAATCATTTGGTAGATCCGCCCCCGGGGCGAATCCATTTCCAGTCCCAGCTCGCGATACGTCGGGCAAGCGTTCAAGCAGAGGCCGCAATGCACGCAGCGGGAATAATCCGCCCAACGCGGCGCCTCGCCGGGGCCGTAGCCGGAGCTTTTTGTTTCCGCGGTGCCTTGCTCAGAAATGTTTTCCGTCTTCGGTATCACGAATTGATAACTCCGCTAAATTCCGCCCACGAATCTGCCGGGCGACAGAATTTCGAGCGGGTCCCAAGCCGACTTCAGTTTGCGCATGGCGTCAAGATCGTCACCCCGCGCGCCCCAGACATCGATCTGCGATTTGAGAGCTACCGGGCAATGCTCGATGATGAGCGTCCCGCCGAGATCCTCCGCAGCTTGGCGAAGCTTCACCACCGCACCCGCGGTGCCGGGGGTAAGCGTCTGCTGCAACAAACACGCATGCACGATTCCCACTCCCGCCTGTGCAAAACCGGCGAAACCAATCTGCTCCGACTCGGCCTGCTGCCGGCCGCGAGATAGGAACTCCTCGCTCGCGCGGGGCGGCAAAGCAGCCTTGAGAATGCTCAGCTCCGGATATTTTGATTGAAGCCACCGGGCAGGGTCGGCAATTCGATCCCAAACTTCCTCGGCTTTCCCTACACGCTCCAAATCTGCTCCAGCAGCAGCGGAAAGATTCGTCAACTCCTGCTCGCACCGGCGAGTCACGCGGTCGGAACCGCTGACTTCAATCCACAAATCGGTTTCGCTCATGCCTCCGTCAGGCGCCGAGTCGCGCAGGCGTACTCCGGCATCAGAGCAGGCGACCACGAGGCGCAGGGGATCGAGTGGCGAGCAGCGGATTCTTCCGCGCAAGTCGCGCGCGACTTCAAGTGTGCCTGCGCGAATCAGGTAGGTTGCTCGCGCCGGAGGTTTGGTAAAAAGTTTCAAGCTGGCTTCAACGATTACCCCCAGCGTGCCGAAGGATCCCGTGAGGAGCTTTCCCAAATCGTAGCCCGCAACGTTTTTGACGACGCGGCCGCCCGTCTTCGCGATTTTCCCGTCCGTGGTGGCAATCTTCAGTCCCAAAACCATGTCACGAGGGCCGCCGAAACTCTGGCGCAATGGGCCGGCGGCATTGGCGGCGATGATGCCCCCGATGCTGGACTGGGCGCCGCCGCGCACATCAAGCGGCAGCCAAAGACCATCTCGCCCGACGAGTTCCTGAAACTCGCCAAAGGTCATTCCTGCTTCAACGGTGATCGTCAAATCTGCCGGCTCATAATGAATCAAACGATTCAACTTGCGGAGGGAAAGCGCCGCGTCGTAGCGCTTGGGCGGATTTCCGGTCGAAAGTTTCGTGCCGCTGCCGCAAGGAATCAGCGCAAGTTGGTGTTCGTTGGCGAAAGCAAGAATCGAAGCGACGTGCTCCGCGGTGGAAGGCGTTGCAATGAAGTCCGGAACGATGCCATCGACAGCAAACGCGGCACACGCAGCGCGATCCGTAAGCACACCCGCAACGCCCAGGAGCGCTGCAAGTTCTGTGCGGACTGAATCGAGCGCAACTGTCACGCCGTACCTCCGCCCAACAGTCCGCCGCGCAGTTCCCCGCACATCTTTCCCGTGGGCAAAAGTTTTCCCGGGTTCAAGCGTCCATCCGGATTAAAGAGATTTTTGATTCGCCGCATCAGATCCAAATCGTTCTCAGAAAAAATGAGCGGCATCAGGTCGCTTTTTTCCAGACCGACGCCGTGCTCGCCGGTAATCGAGCCGCCCATATCCACGCACCGGGTGATGATGTCTTTTGCGGCCAAAATAACCCGCGCCGTCTGCCCGCGATTGCGCTCATCGTAGAGAATGAGAGGATGCAGATTGCCGTCGCCGGCGTGGAAAATATTTCCAATGTGCAGGTCGTATTTTTTCTCGAGCGTGCTGATGAATTCCAGCATCTCCGGCAGGCGGGTGCGCGGGATGACGCCGTCCTGGACGTAATAATTGGGAGTGATGCGCCCGAGTGCGCCAAACGCAGTCTTTCTCCCCTTCCAAAGCAGATCGCGCTCTTCCGCGGATTTCGCCCGGCGAACCTCGCGGGCGTGATTTTCCCGGCATACAGCCTCAATTTCATCAGCGTGTTCTTCCACCGACTCCTTCAGACCCTCCACTTCAATCAAGAGCACCGCCGCGCAATCCATCGGGTACCCGGCGTGCGTGGCCTCTTCGACGGCGCGCAGGCAAAACCCGTCCATCATTTCCAGGGCGGCGGGTGTGATCCCGCGCGCGGTGATGGCCGCCACGGTCCGCGTGGCATCTTCAGTCTGATTGTAGATTGCCAGGATCGTCTTGACCGCTTCAGGTTTGCGCGACAAGCGCACGGTAATTTCCGTAACGACTCCCAGTGTTCCTTCCGACCCCACGAACAGCCCCGTCAAATCATAGCCGGGGCGATCCCAGTGGGAGGCTCCGGTGTGAATCACTTCCCCGCTGGGGAGCACGACTTCCAGCGCCAGAACGTGATTGGTGGTCACTCCGTACGCTAAAGTGTGCGGGCCGCCGGAGTTCTCCGCAACGTTGCCGCCGATCGTGCAGGCCTTCTGGCTGGAAGGGTCGGGTGCGTAATAGTAACCGTCATCGGCAACGGCCACGGAGAGGTCCAGGTTTACCACTCCCGGCTGCACGCGCGCGCGCTGATTTTCCAAATCGATTTCGAGGATCTTCTTCATGCGCGAAAAGACCAGCAGGATCCCGCCTTCGGTCGCGACGGACCCGCCGCTTAGACCGGTGCCCGCCCCGCGCGCGATCAACGGCAGGTTGTGCCGCAAAGCAGCCTTTGCAATCTTCACAACCTGCTCGGTGTTTCGAGGGAACACCACAACGTCGGGCTGGCGCATGGAGGAAAGCGCGTCGTACTCATAGAGCATCAGGTCTTCGGCGCGCCACAACACGCCGTCCTCGCCCACCACAGAGGCAAGTTCATTTGAAAGTCCGATGGATTTCATACCTTTGCCTTGGACAAGTGCCTATGGGCGAGGAGAAATGCCGCTAACTCGATGCGCATGCGTTCGGCCCTGCTCCCGTGGGCCCTCACGGGCAGTATATCGCCGCGCATTTGAGGGGTCAACGCGCCAAGCCGTTACATCTCTGAGACAAGATTTTCACATTCGCGCAATCCGGTGTGGAACTTTTTTCCCTCGTCACCCGTATATGTAGCTGGATGGGGAAAGCGGAGAAGGTAAATTTGCAAACCGCGAAGCTAACAAAGTTTCCCCGGCGGCGTCTAATGGGTGGGTGAAAGATAGAGAGGCTGGGTGCTTTTGGGGCGGCAACTTCTCAAGTGCCACAGCATCTAAGGGTAAAGCGAAAGAATCAAGATGGGGTTAAATGGACTGCCGTTGCTGACGGTTTGGCGGCCTGAGCAACGACGATCCCGGAGGAAACACGTGAAGCTTTTCAACTTCCCGTTTTTCATTTAACCCCACTTGATTTTAGGGGCGCTTCAGGAGCAAATGCAAGCAAAAGATTTTCTTGCACCTATAAGCGTTCCATCCGATTCCGAAATCCAAATCGCCAGGATCATCACGCAAGTCAACCCGTCAATCTGAGGAGGAAAAACATGAGACTGACAAGGACTTTGAGTGTGACGGTTTTTGCGATTGCCTGCTTTGTGGCGGTCAGCGCGGCAGCCACAGCCAGGGATTTCAAGAGCGTTCTGCTGAACTACGATGCCACCGTGGCGGGCACACAACTCCAGAGCGGCAAATACATCGTGAAATGGGAAACCCACAGCCCCCAAGCGACCGTGTCTTTTGTGCGGGGAAACAAGGTCGTGGCTACGGTTGAGGGAAAAGTGGTGGATCGCGGGACCAAGTTCGGGTCGGACAGCGTCATGTATGATGACGCCGCCGATGGCGCGAGAGTGATTCGGGAGATTCGCTTTAAAGGATCAAGCGAAGTCATCGAATTCAATTAGAGCTCCCCAAAAAGCGCAGCCGCAGGGTATGCACTACGCGTACGGCCCTGCGGTTGCGCCCCACTTCAGGCTTTCACCCCCATGATTGCACATCCCAACTGCGCAACACGCTGCTCCCGGTCACTTGCAAGCATGGGTGCGATTTGTTCGGATTCGTACATAAGCGTCCCAAAAGCGGACAGTGGAAATATCGCACGCCTTGAGCCGCGGCCACTTGGTGTTCAATCGACAGGGCTTTTGCGGATGCGGGATTGGCAAAGGACTTGCGTATCAGAATCTTCGGGCAAGGCTGGATTTGCAGACGACGCGAAAAATGTTAACGATTTGCGCGTTCAGGCGTCTTGATTATTGGTAGTAAAAAAATCGGGGTTAAATGGACTACCGCTGCCGACGGTTTGGCGGCCTGAGCAGCGACGGTCCCGGAGAAAACACGTGAAGCCTTTCAACTTCCCGTCTTTTCATTTAACCCCGCCTGATTTTAGGGGCGCTCCTGCGGCAAATGCAAGCGAAAGTTTAGTGTCAACCCGCCGGCGCTCCATCCGATTCAGCAGCCAAAATCGCCGGAATCATATTCCCAGGTCAACCTTACGTAACAGGAGGATGGATATGAGACTGAGAAGGATTGCGCAATTGACGGTTTTTGCATTGGCCATCACGGCTGCGGTCGGTGCACAGGCGAAATCGAAGGATCTCAAGAACATGGTGCTCAACTACAACGCCACGGTTGGTGGAACTCACCTGGCCAGCGGAAACTACAGCGTTCAGTGGCAAACCCACAGCCCGGAAGCGACCGTCACGTTCCTGCATGACGGGAAAGCGGTGGGAACTGCCGAAGGAAAACTCGTGGACCGCGGAACCAAATTCTCGTCCGACTCGGTCATGTATGACGAACTGCCCGGCGGCGGACGCGCGATTCGGGAAATCCGGTTCAAAGGATCGAGTGAGGTTCTCGAGTTCAATTGATCGACTTGTCCACACGGCTGGCGTGATCTCTTAAGGCTGCGGATTTTGTTACAGAGGCCCACCCGGAACGGCATGCTTGCGCTCGGCAAGTCGGCACGCGTGCTTTTCCGGTGGGCAGCCGCAGACCCCGCACGGTAAAATGCCCTTGCATGGTCCCGATTCCTCTCACTGACCATATCCGCCGGCGCACCTTCTGGGCATTCACACTCCTATTGATCGTCATCAATTGCTGGGTATTTTCCCTCGAGCTCTCGCTGCGCTCGGACTTGAACGGTTTTATCCTGCAATATGGTTTGATTCCGGCTCGTTATTCCCCCTCAGCCCTCGCCTCACTCCCGCTGACTAGAACAGCCCTTCCCCTAATTTTCTCCATGTTTCTGCACGGGGGTTGGCTTCACCTGTTGGGGAACATGCTGTTTCTGTTTGTATTCGGGCGGAGCATCGAGGATCGCTTCGGCCACTTCCCTTACCTGGCGCTCTATTTGATATCGGGCTTGGTGGCCGCGGTTGCGCAAATCATCGTGAGCCCGGATTCCCACGTCCCAACGATTGGAGCCAGCGGGGCGATTGCCGGAGTGCTGGGCGCATACTTTGTCTGCTACCCGGGCGCTCGCATCACCACGTTGATTCCACTCCTTATTTTTTTTTGGACGGTGCAGGTTCCGGCGATCTTTCTTCTGGGGTATTGGTTCCTGATTCAATTTGTATCGGGAATGCAAATGCTGTCTATCCAGACGGCTGCGGCAGGTGGTGTCGCGTGGTGGGCGCACATCGGAGGTTTCGCTTCAGGCGCCTTGATGGCCCTTCTTATGCGGCCACAGCGGCGCGGTGC
>JASIKV010000025.1 GCA_030049455.1 Terriglobia bacterium | reverse complement strand
TGCAACGCGGCTGCGAACTGGCTCTTTTCCAGCCGCGCAAATTCGGGAATATGGATTGCACTTTTTGTCTGGACTGTGTGCACGCCTGCCCGCATGACAACATCGGTATTCTGAGCCGCCTCCCAGCCGGCGAATTGATGACGGATGTATTTCGCTCGGGGATCGGGCTCTTCTCCCGCCGCAAGGATATGGCCGCGCTGACGATCGTCTTCACCTTTGGCGCGCTGCTCAACGCCTTCGGCATGGTAAGCCCGGGGTATGTGGTCGAGAGATGGCTGGGGAATCTGCTGCATGTAACGCACAAGGCGCCGGTGTTGGGGGTTATTTTTGCCTTCTTTCTGCTGATTGAACCCATCGTGCTACTTGCCGGCGCGGCCTGGCTGACACAGAAGCTGAAAGGCAGCTCACGGAAGCTGGTTCCGCTCATGGTGCGGTACAGCTATGCGCTGATTCCGCTGGGCTTCGGAATGTGGCTGGCCCATTATGGGTTCCACTTCTTCACCGGGATTCTCACCATTATTCCCGTAACCCAGAGCGCCGTGGCCAGCCTGGGCCTGACGTTTCTGGGAAAACCGCGCTGGCTGCTCACGGGAATCCCCATGCGATTTGTGCAACCCATCGAACTGGGCTTTGTGCTCTTAGGGTTTCTTGGATCGCTGCTGGTCACGCATCGCCTGGCGGAAGGGGATTGCGAAGAAAGTCCCATGCGCGCATTCATTCCCTGGGCAGTGGTTTGTGTCCTGATCGGGCTTGCAGCCACCTGGCTGATTTTTCAGCCGATGGATATGCGGGCCACATTCATGATGAGCAACTAACGCACAACGAGGCTCTGGATTGGTAATCTGGAATCGAAATCTGGCACGCGGTTTACCATTGGCACTGCTATTGGCGGTGAGTGTGCCCGCCGGTGCCCACATTGGACCGCCTTTCCCCATTATCGAGAATCAGAAGGTCGGGCCCTGCGTGATTGCCCTTTGGACTCACCCCGATATCGGGACCGGGGCGTTCTACGTGATGGTGGAACCGAAGCAGGATAGCGAGACTTGCAGCAACCTGAAGGTCAAAATTGGGGTGCAGCCGGAAAGCCACAGATTGCCGGAAGCGTTCTATAATGCCGAACGGGACGATGTGCGGGGAGAAATCCAGTACAAGGCATTTGCGGATTTTGACCGCGACGAGTGGTGGCGCGTCCATCTGGTGATCGAAAGTCCAAAGGGGAACGGCGAGACCTTTTCCAGGGTGGAGGCAACTCCCACGGCGTTGGGAGAATTCAGCCTGTTGGTTTACCTTTTTCCGTTTTTCGCGGTCGCCTTTCTCTGGTACCGTGGAGTCTCGAGAACGCGCAAGCGCAAGAGGAAACGAGCTCAAGAGTTACAGCCGCCGTAGGCAACGTGAACAAACACATATCGGGTTCAACTCGCCGCAAGATCCGCGTCTTGGCTTGCCTCGCAGGCATTTTCACGTCAGTTCTCACAGGTTGCCGGTCCCGGGAGACGCTCCCTCGGAAGGGTTCACCGGAATACAGGAAAGCCGTTTCGGCGTTCTATATCGGATTGTCGGCGCTTCAGGTTGGCGACGACGTGCACGCCGAAAGCAGTCTCACCCAAGTGACGCAACTCGTTCCGGGCGAACCCGCGGGGTGGGGTAATTGGGGTGTGCTGGCATTGAGGCAACGCAACTATGATGTTGCCGCGCCGCGCCTGCAGAAAGCCCGCGACCTGGCTCCGGAGAATGACCAGGTTTACCAATTGCTGGCACTGCTGGAGAGCCAACGGGGAAATTCGGCGCAGGCAATTGGCGATCTGCAGAAGGCCATCGAACTGAATCCCAGGAATCTGAAGGCGATTTATCAGCTCGCGGAAGAGGTCGAGCGCCAGGGGGACGAGGCCGCCGAGAGCCAATACCAGCAATTGATGGAGAAGATTCTCGCAGCGCAACCGGATAACCTTGCCGCGATGCTCGAACTCGCCCGCGTGGCCGCAAAGCGCGGCGATACCGCCACGCTGAACTCGACCGTGGGGCGGCTCAACGCATTCGCTTCGCAATGGCCGTCCGAGGTGCAACAGAAATTTGCCGCAGTGCAGGCTGCCGTGAACAAGTCTGACCTGCGAGGCGCGGCGACACAGACCACGTTCCTGCGAAACGTGCTCATGCGCGTTCCCGACTTCCGTTTGAGCCTGGCAGCCATCAAGGCTCCGCCGGGAGAGGAAGCAGCGCCGTTCACGCATTTTCTGCGTATGGAATCTCCGGTCTTTACACCTGCGCCCGCCGATACTGCCATCGCCTTCGCCAACCATCCGCTGCCAAACGCCGGCAACACGCGCTGGAATTGGATTCAGGCGGTGCAACTTGGAAGCCAGGGCGGCCCGGTTGTCGCAGAGGCCAACGCGCATGAGGTTTTACTTTCAAGCGGCGCGGAATTCCCGTTTCCCGGCGGCAGTTCGAACGCACCGCCAGGGCCCGAAGGAATTGCCCAGGTTGATTTCAACTACGATTTCAAAACCGATTTAGTGCTGGCTGGTGCGGGCGGCGTGCGGCTTATGCGGCAGGACTCCCCGAGCGTCTTCACCGATGTCACCGCGCAGGCCAAACTGCCAAAAGCCGTGACCGGCGCGCCGTACACGGGCGCGTGGGCAGTGGATATCGAGGCAGACGGCGACCTTGATCTTGTGCTGGGATCGGCCTCCGGCGTCCCGACGGTATTACGGAACAATGGTGACGGTACATTTCTGGCAATCCATCCTTTTGCCGGAATTTCCGGCATACGCCAATTCGCCTGGGCCGACTTGGACGGCGACGGCAATCCGGATGCCGCCATCATCGATGGAGCAGGCCGCCTGCACGTGTTCATGAATGAGCGCCAGGGGCAGTTCCGCGAGCGCGCTCTGCCCGCGAATGTGCAGGAGGTGAAAGCCATCGCGGTCGCGGATGCAGATAATGGCGGAGTGCTGGATCTCCTGGCCGTTCAGCCTGACGGCGCAATTGTGCGCATCTCCGACAGGAAGATCTCAGATCCGGAAGGCGGGCTGAGCTGGGAGACGGCGGAGATTGCCAGAGTTCCGAATGCAGCGCAGGTGCTTTCCGCGGAAGTGCGCCTGCGCGTGGCTGACCTGGACAACAACGGTGCGCTCGACCTGTATCTTTCTCCCGTTGCACTGCCGGCGGGAAACCAGGGTGGCGCACTGGTTTGGCTTGGCGATGGCGACGGAAGGTTTACCCTGTTGAACCAGCCGGCCGGGCCCGCGTTGACCTTTGACGCGGCTGACCTCAACGGGAACGGAAAGCTCGATCTGCTGGGAATTTCGGCGGATGGGCAACCGGTGCAGGCTGACAACCAGAGCGCAAAGAATTATCACTGGCAGGTCGTGCGGCCCCATGCCGTGCAGGCGGTCGGCGACCAGCGCATCAATCCTTTTGGGATTGGCGGCGAAATCGAAGTGCGCTCGGGCTTGTTACTTCAGAAGCAGCCGATCACAGGACCGAAGCTTCATTTCGGATTGGGAGACGAGACCGAGGCGGAAGTTGTTCGCGTCGTTTGGCCCAACGGCACGGTGCGCGCGGAGTTCGGAGTCAAGGCCGATCAAGAGGTTTTGACCGAACAGCGGCTGAAAGCTTCGTGTCCATTTTTGTTTGCCTACAACGGCAAGCAGATGGAATTCGTGAAGGACGCGGTCCCCTGGGGTTCAGCCATCGGGCTGCGCATCAACACTCTGGGCTCTGCCCAAATTGCTGCCACCGGTGAGTGGTACAAGATCGGCCGCGATCAGCTTGTGCCGCACGATGGTTATTATGACCTGCGAATTACCGCCGAACTTTGGGAAGTGTACTACTACGATTACATTGCGTTGTCGGTGGTCGATCATCCCGTGGGTACGGAGATTTTTGTGGATGAACGCTTCGTGATTCCCCCGCTGAAGCTGGGAATCACCACGGTTTCCACGCCCCACGCGATCGCCCGCGCGGTGGATGACACCGGGCAGGATGTCACGGGTCTGCTCCGCGATTTGGACGGGAAAGCCGTGGCCAGCTTTGGAAGAGGACAATTTCAGGGAGTGACCCGGGATCATTATCTTGAAGTCGATCTTGGGAACGATGCACCGAAGTCCGGACCGCTCTATCTGATTGCGCAAGGCTCGATTCATGACACCGAATCGTCAGTGAACGTGGCGATTACGCAAGGCAGCCGCTGGCGCGCCCATGGACTGAGTCTCGA
>JASIKV010000246.1 GCA_030049455.1 Terriglobia bacterium | reverse complement strand
CTGCTTTCACAAGGCAAACATCACATTCTCATTGATACCGGCATGCCGCACGAAGCCCATCGCCTTCTCGACGCGCTGGAAAAGCGCGGCATCCATCCCCATGACATCCGCATGGTCATCAACACGCATTTCCACGTGGACCATGTTTTGAACAACTGCCTGTTTCCGCAAAGCGACATCTACGGGTCACAGCAGTCCCACGACTGGTGCTGCGAAGCATACTCCGACCTGCTGGACGAGCAGAATTGGGTGAAGCTGGGTATGAAGTACTACCCGGAGTCGGCCGATTACGAAAGATCGTCGGAGTTGATGCACGCGCTGCGCCGCTTCGCCCTGCGCTGGTGGGACCGCAAGCGCCTGGGCGATCCGTCGCAGTTCCGGTGGATTGAAACCCACGCGGTACCCGACGATTTGGAATTTCTTGTAACCAACGGCCACGTGCCCGGCCACGTTTCCGTCATCGCCCACAATGGCGCTTCGCCCACGATCATCGCCGGAGACGCGGTCTTGACGCGCGAGCACGACGAAAACGTGTTCACCATGATTCCGCACAATCGCAAGCAATTTCAGCTCGACAGGGAGCGCATCCTGTCGATGTTGGGACGCATCCTGCCGGGACATGACGATGAGTTTTCGAACCCCGGCAACAATCCTCCGGCCTCATCATGAAGATTCTGCCGCGTCCCCTCGCGGCGACCCTCGCCAGGAATTCACATCCCTGCCATGTTGCTGTAAACAGGGACTTCATGCCTGTGGACACCGCGACATCCGGTTCTGGTACTAAAGTGCTGCGAACCGATCCATATCGTTCTTGACAATCCGGGATTAGGTGTCCAGAATGATAACGACCCTTCGGTAAGACAACGCGTCTGGGACAGATGACGCGGTCTGAAAACCTTCCGAAGCTAGCACGAAGGGAGACCCTGTTGGCCCCAAATCCTCTGCGCCGCAAGATTCTCATCATCGAAGACGAACCCTCCATTCGCAATGTGCTCTACGTGTTGCTTGCGCGGCTGGGATGCGAAGGCGACGTGGCCACGGATGCCCAGCAGGCGCTGACGATGATTCGGCGCAGCCGCTTTGACGCCGTTCTGCTCGACCTTCGCACCGCTCACCTGCCCCTGGAGCAGATGGTCTCTGCCATCACCGAACTTCGTCCCAGCCTGGTGGGGCGCGTGCTGGTGATTACGGGCGAGGTTTCCGACCCCGATACGATTGAAATGCTTTCGCGCGAGGCGGTGCCGCACGTCTCAAGCAATCGTGTGAACTCCGACCTCTGCTGGCGGCTGCAAACCCTGCTGGGCTTTGCCCGGTAAAATCCCCAAATTAAAAAATGCTGAAAGGCATTGTTGTAGCGCGGGTGTCCCCACCCGCGGTAAGTGTCGACGCGCGAGTCCTTACTTGCGGTATGCGGTGACGTGCGGGTCCCCACCCGCGGTATGCGGTGACGCGCGGGTGTCCCCACCCGCGGTATGTGTCGACGCGCGAGTCCTCACTCGTGCCCTGAATTTCCGTCATTCGGCAAAACGCGGGTGTCCCCACCCGCGGTATGTGTCGACGCGCGAGTCCTCACCCGCGGTATGCGGTGACGTGCGGGTCCCCACTCGTGCCCTGGATTTCTGTCATTCGGTAAAACGCGGGTGGGGACACCCGCGCTACAGCGCTTGGTTGAATGGTCAAAGCTTGAGGGTGGAAATGTATTCCGCTAAAGCTTCCTGCCACGGCCTGGGCAGGGTAAATCCGCCGCTTCTCAAAGCCGCCATTTCCAGAACGGAATACTTCAGCCTGGGAGCCTTTCTTTGCATCTGCGCGTCGGGAACTCCAATGACTTTTGCCGGATCCAGGCCCGCCAATCTGGCCGCCTCCCGCGCCAATTCAAAGCGCGAGCACGCTCCTTGATTCGCCACGTGATACAGGCCGCAGCGGCCGGCTTCAACCACTTCCATGATCTTCAGCCCGGCATCGACGGTAAGGCTGGCATTTCCCATCTGGTCGCTCGCCACTTTGTAATCCTCGCCCGCCGCGATTTTTCGCAGCCCCTTTTCCACGAAATTGGTTTTCCCCGGGCCGAAGAGCACCGGCACGCGGATAATCCAGTGGCGCTCGACGGCTTTCGCCGCTTCCTCGGCCTGCAACTTGCTACGCCCGTAAACGGTGATGGGTGCGGTGGCGTCAGACTCGAGGTAAGGCGTCTGCTTCTTTCCGTCAAACACCGCATCGGTCGAGATGTGAACCAGACCGGCGCCAATTTTTCGCGCCGCATCGGCCACGTTGCGCGCGCCCTGAGAGTTCACCAGGAAGCCGCGGTCGGGATCCGCCTCACAAATGTCCAGGTCGGGAATCGCGGCCGAATGCACGATCAAATCAGGACGGACTTGCTTCATCGCCGCTTCGAAAGCCGGCGCGTTGGTGATGTCCGCCGCAGCGTGTGTGAGCGGAATTACCTGGTGTCGCGTTGAAAATGCCGCTCCAAGTCCGTGGCCGAATAATCCTGTTGCGCCAGTAATCGCAATTTTCATAAGAGTAGGCGTGCCCCTCGCCCTGCGCCCAAAGCCTTCGGGCGACAGGTCGTGGGCGCCCTGGCCACCGCATCACCATGGCAAAGGGCAGGCACGAGGTCTGCCCCTGCTAAATCGTACAACCGCCCTTTCAGTTCATCCGGGTCACAACTCCGGGAGTATTGTAGAGTCGAATCAACGTGTTCAGGTCGCGCTGGCTGGGCTTGCTGACCAGAGACTTCAGGATCAGGGGATAGTACATTCCCGGAATCGGGACGCGGCGGTTCGACTCCTGCATCTGCCAGTACATGATGTCCCCTTTCGAGGAACTGTGTCCGCGAATTCCCAGGGCGTGTCCCATTTCGTGCAAGGTAAGCGCGCGCATCTCATCCTTCGTCCAGTTGCGGACCAAAGCGATGGCGATGTGCGCCACCTTGCGGCTGGTCACAGAATTTCCCACGCTCTCAAACTGCACCCAGTCTCTTTCCTCCCCGGCGTGGCCCTCGCCCATATTCTGGCTCTGATCCCACTCAAAACGGATGTCAGCTTCGTCGGCGTCCGCGGTCAGTTCCATGGGCACCATGCCCTGCCAGATGTTAAACGCCTCACGAACTCCCTGATGCCAGTTGCCGTTGGGAACGTCTCCAATCAAAACCTTCACCGGGAACGATTGCCATCGCGAAGATTCTGAGTCCTCCGCAATCTCCCCATAATAATCACCGGCCGAGGAGACGTAGTGCGCGGGCTGGAGGGCCTCAGGATAAACCGGAAGCGTCCTCAGAATCTGAATTCGGGCATTCGCCTGGCCCACCTGATATTTGAAATCGGGGGAATTGGCGGCGGCTTCGGCAAAATGCTCCCAGTCCGCAAGAGCTTTTTGCCGGTCTACCATCTCCTCCGCCAGAGCGTGATTGAAGGCGGCCTCCAGGAACTGCGGATCCTGCTCGAGGGCCCGCGCGTATGCCGCTGCCGCGTCGGAGTATCGGCTCTGGTCGAAAGACTCGTTCCCTTGCCGGTAACTCTCCTTTGCCGCTTCGCGGTCCACGGGCACACTCGCGGGAATGAGGATCAAAAGGGCCAGGATTGCAGAACGCATGGACCTCCACCTCCGTCCGATGGATTCGATGCCATCATAAAGTGAGTCGAACGAGGGTTCCAGCGGGAAATGGAGGGACAAAGCTGCGGGCGATCTCGCGGGAGGCCTTTCCCGAACCGCAAATTTCAATCCGCATAAGGACTGGCGCGTCCACCGGTAAGAATGCGGATGTAAGTTCCCACCTGCGCGCGGTGATGAATCTGGTGCTCGATGATGCGAAACAGCATGACGCCGGCGGTTCGCCGCGTGTGATACTGCTCGCTCTCACGGATTTCGTCCCAGCGCTCGAGCGCGAAGCCCTGCGCGGCGTTCAGGGTCTCCTGATGCACGCGGCGGATTTCCCTTAATTCCTCGTCCAGTGACTTAACTTCGCCCAGGGTCACGAGAATTCCCTGGGGAATGCGCTTGGCGTAATATCCCCAATCGCCGTCGATGGCGATGCGCCGCGTTCCCTCTTCCGATCTCCAAACGTGCCGCGCCATCTGGCCGAGCGTCAGCATGCCTTCGGCAGGGCGCCACTCAAGCCGGTCCGGCGGAATTCGTGCATACACCGCGATCGTGCCTTCGTGCTCCGCCTGCTTTTGCTTAAGAAATAATTCCTTTACGTCCATCTGCTTAACCAAGCTTCTTCAATTGTTCCAGAATTTCCTTGTTGTCCGGCTGCTCACGCAATTCGTAGATTTTCGACCACGCAATCTTGCCGTCTTTATCCACGATAAAGACCGCGCGGTCGTTGATGAACGGAATGGGGTGCCGGGTAGGTGGAAAGACTCCATAAGCGGTGGCCACCTTGGCATAAGGCCAGCGATCCGTCGCCAGCGGGTACCTTAGGCCACCCAGGTGCTTTTGAAAAGCAATGTGGGCAAAAACTGAGTCCGTACAGATGCCCACGACCTGGGTATTGGTTGCGGAAATTTTCTCGAGGTCAGCCTGGAAGGATCCCAACTCGCTTTGGCAAACCGGAGTGAAATCGAGCGGATAAAATGCCAGCAAGACATTCTTGCCGCGATGTGCGGAAAGATCGAACTCGCCCTGGGTCTCTCCCGTTGCACAGGTCAGTTTGAAGTCCGGCGCCGGATCTCCAACTTTCAATGCCATACTTACCTCCCGGGTTCAGAATGAATTTGCTGCCCCGCATGTATTTAGACGCACATGGGCGGGAAATATTTTGTTTTTTCCCCCGGACCTGAACGTGAGATTTTACCCGAGGATTCCGGCAAAGGGAAGTGTGGCCCGGAAGCCGGTGCGCGCGGCTTCGGGCCTTTGAATTAATACTTGGGGACCGCCGGGTCAACCTGATCGGACCAGGCCAGAATTCCGCCCTTCAGATTGTGAATCTTCAGGAACCCGGACTTCATCAGCAGGTCCACGGCTTTGGCGCTGCGCATGCCGGATTTGCAATGCACAACGATTTCGTCCGCGGAATCGAGCTCGTTCATGCGCTTGGGCACTTCCCCGAGAGGAATAAGCTTTGAGCCGGGGATGCGGCAAATCTGGTATTCATGCGGCTCGCGCACGTCGATGAGGACAAACGGTTCGTTTGCGTCCATTTTTTTCTTCAACTCAACGGGAGTTATCTCCGGGATGCCGGTTTGCACGGGTGTATGCTCCTCGCCGCGAATTCCGCAGAACTGCTCGTAATCGATCAATTTGGTGATCGTTCGATTCGTTCCGCAGACCGGGCAATCGGGATTCTTGCGCAGCTTCAGTTCGCGAAACTTCATTCCCAGCGCATCAAAAAGCAACAGGCGGCCGATCAGGGAATCTCCCCGGCCAAGGATGAGCTTGATCACTTCCATCGCCTGGATGCAGCCCATGATTCCGGGCAGAACACCCAGCACTCCACCCTCCGCGCAACTGGGCACCAGGCCGGGCGGGGGCGGCTCCGGATAAAGGCAGCGATAGCAGGGGCCCTTGTCGGCGTAGAAGATCGAAGCCTGGCCTTCAAAACGGAAAATGCTGGCGTAAACGTTGGGCTTGCCCAGCAGCACGCACGCATCATTCACCAGGTAGCGCGTGGGGAAATTATCGGTTCCGTCGGCAACGATGTCGTAGTCGCGAAACAGGTCGAGAGCGTTGTCGCTGCTCAGGCGCGTTTCATAGGTTTGAATTTCAACATTGGGATTGATCTCCAGCAGAGTGTCCTTCGCGGAATCCAGCTTGGCCCGGCCCACGTCACTCGTGCCATGGATCACCTGCCGTTGCAGGTTGGTGAAATCCACCACATCGAAATCCACCATTCCCAGCCTGCCCACGCCCGCGGCGCCCAGATAAAGCGCCAGCGGCGAGCCCAATCCGCCTGCGCCGATGCACAGCACTTTGGCCTGCTTCAACTTCAGTTGGCCCTCCATGCCCACTTCCGGCATGATCAAGTGGCGGCTGTAGCGCAGAATCTCATCCTTGCTCAGTTGTGCGGTCGAATTCAATGTTGCGGCGCTCATTTCGCTTCCTTTTTCGGGGTGGGGGATGTGGCAATCAACAGCAACAGCGGGGATCGAGCCCCGCGGAGAACGCAGACGCGGAGCCGCCGGCGATGGAGGGTACGATGCTGATGACATCGTTATCTTTTAAGGGAGTCTTTTCCTTCTCGAGGAATCGAATGTCTTCGTCACCGACGTAGATGTTCACAAAACTCCGCAGTTTGCCTTCTTCGGTGTAAAGGTGCTTGCGCAGATCCCCATACTGGGCAACGATGGCGCCCAGCGCCTCAGCCACCGTCTTGGCCTGCACTTCCATCGACTCCTTTTTTTCCGCGTACTGCCGCAGGGGAGTCGGGATGATTACCTTGACTGACATCAGGTCTCCTTCGCTTCTAAGGGTTGACTCGCGAAGCCTCCGGCACTGCAGTTTTGCACGTGCCCTAAACTCGACGGGAAACCAACCCATTGATAAGATGCAGCACGGAGCGCAACGATTCCCGGTCCTTGCCGCCCATCAAAGATCCCCACCGGCCAGGGGTTCGGCCTCAAAGGCGGACCGGTCCTGGGCCAGGACCCAGCTTGTCATTTCCTTGGGCGTGCCCCGTTCGACGGCAATTATAACATAGGAGTACCACGGCCACGCGTGGTCGCGGTCGTAATTCGACGGCCGCGCGGGGTGATCGGGGTGCGAATGATAGTAACCCAGCACATCCAGTCCGCGTTTGCGCGCGTCCTTTTCAACGCGCAACTGGTCCAGGGGATCGATCAGGAAACGGTTCTTCTCCGTTTCCCTGCCCTGATCGTCAAGCGGCAAAAGCTCCTGCGCGCGGCCGGGATCGTGGCGCAAATTAGCAAGCGGCACGATCTCCGTCACCGTCTTCGCGTCGCCGTCAGCTTTTCCCAGCATCATCCCGCAGCACTCGCTGGGGTAATCCCGCGAGCTGTGGCTGCGGATTGCTTCCCGGTGCGCTTTATCGAGTTGAAGGGACATTTTCGGTTAAAGCCCTGAAAATCCGCGCTCGCGGCAAAAACTCTACCTGCCTTCGTCCCAGAAGCGCTCGCTCAAATACTTGTCGCCGCTGTCCGGGAAAACAGTCACAACCACACCGCTGGTAAGCCGCTCGGCGACCTTGAGCGCCGCAACCATGGCTGCGCCCGCGGAAACCCCCAACAGCAGTCCCTCTTCGCGAGCCAGCCGCAGCGTCATGCGGTGGGCGTCCTCCGTTGAAACTTCCAGATTTTCGTCGGCCACGCCCGGATCATAGATTCCCGGCTTGATGGCCGTGGGCATGTGCTTCATGCCCTCCAACCCGTGAAACGGCGAGTCCGGCTGGAACGACAGGCATTGAATCTGCGGATTCAGTTCCTTCAGCCGGCGCGCCGTCCCCACAAACGTTCCGCTGGTGCCCAATCCCGCCACAAAGTGCGTCACTGCACCCTGGGTCTGCTCGAAAATCTCCGGTGCAGTTCCCTTATAATGCGCGCGCCAATTGGCGGGATTATCGTACTGGTTGGCGTAATAGTAGAGTTCCGGATTCTCGCCCGCGACGGCGCGCACGCGGCGGATGGCCCCGTCAGAACCTTCCATCGGGTCTGTGTATTCAATCTCCGCGCCGAAAGCTTTCAGGATTCGCTTGCGCTCGTGGCTGACGTTCTGGGGCATGAACAGTTTCACGCGATAGCCCTTGGCCGCGCAAATCATCGCGTAGGCAATGCCCGTGTTACCGGAAGTCGAATCGATCAGGATTTTGTCCGGGCCCATTGCGCCCGCGGCTTCCGCTTCGCGAATGATATTCATCGCCGGACGGTCTTTCACGGAGCCGCCGGGATTTTCCCACTCCGCCTTCGCGTAGATTTCGACGCTTTTCGAGGAGGGGCGAATCCGCGCCAGGCGCACAAGCGAAGTATTCCCTATCAGGTCGAGCAAACTTACCGGCCCGCGAACCAATTTGAGATTTTGAAATTTCGTCGCCCTTGCGTTTTCCGCCATCGGTGCACTAGACTTTTCATTCTATGGGCAGGTTCCGAACGGTGTCAATGTCCGCAGGAATGCGGGTCACCGGCGGGGAGCCTGCGCATGTGGAATTCAATTCAAATCGGAAGACACCTGGGGAGAATTGATGGCTACCGCGGCAGCAGCAGGACAGGACATTCAAAAACAATTTCAGCAGGCCGGATTCACGGTGAACGCGGGGCAGTCCGGCAGGCTGGAGGTCTGCAAATCCGGCTTCGCCATCAGCTTGGAGCGCCGCGATGCAAACTGGATTGAGGCCGGCGCGCCGCTCTTCCTGGGGCACGGAATTCCCTGCGAGCTTGAGGACCGCGGCTATCAGAAATTCTGGCTTTCGAAGCCGGAAGGCAAGCGGTTTCCCATTCGCAAGGTTGAGTTGGAAGCCCTGCACCAATTTGATCTGGAAGTGCGATACATTCTGGGAGAAAAGAACCTCTACAACGAATCCTTGGGATCCACCAATGCCCTGACGGTCTACGACCGCCTCACCGGGCGGCCTGACCGCTAACCCGACGGCCTTTTTCTCTAGACAGACATTTTTCGGGATTTATCCACGTCCGGCGTGGCGGACACCTGAGCTGGTGCGTGCAGCCCGGACTTGGTGGCGCCAGGGGGTGGCGGGAGTGCCGGCCTTTCGGGAGCAGTCGCAGCGCTTGCCACCATGGTCGAGACGGCGAGAGCTGAAGGAACCGCCTGCTTCGGCGCCTGGACTGCAGCGGGACTCGCAGGAGGCCGTGGAACCGGTGCGGGCCGGGCGACTGGGGCTTCCTGCGCGGCGGGTAATGCATGGCCATCACCACCTGGCCGATTCTGGCGCGTCCGGTCATGCTGCGCCGATGGGTCAAACCGCCGATTGGATTCGCCATTCGAGCGCTGCGAAGGACGTATTACGGGGCGGAAGAGAATCTCGATCTGGGCCTTATCCTGATCGCCATCCGCAATTTCCAAAACCTGTGTGAATCCCTCCTG
>JASIKV010000245.1 GCA_030049455.1 Terriglobia bacterium | reverse complement strand
TTGACCATTCAATCCTCCAGGGAATAGGAGGGCACAGAAGATTTAAGACAGGTGTTTATAAATGGCGGTCGCAGGTTCGCACCGTTTCCTGTCCAGAAAAAACTGGATCCAAATTTGAAGCATGCGCCTTCAACTGACTGAAGGGAATGCAATTATTTGATCACCGAGAGGCGGCAATGAATGTTACGGGCAGGAAGTATCCACGCGAAATGCTTTTCGTAAAAGTCCACCGACATTCCGGCAATCAGTCGTCCCAGATTGTCGAGCAGGAAATTGTGGCCGAAGGTGAGTGTGCGTTCGAGAATCCGAAAGCCACCGGCGCCGTAGGTGAAATTCGCGAAGCTATCCTGGGCGAAATAATCGAAGCTGTGAAAACCCAGGTGAACCAGGTGGGTGGGATCAGTATAGGAATCCATCGAACTGAAGTGCGGGGTCACTACGATGACTTCCGCGCCGGGCTTTGCGATGCGATGCACTTCCGCCATCGCACGAAGAACGTCCGGCTGGTGTTCGATGAAGTGAGAGAGATAGACTTTGTCCGCGCAGGAATCGCGCAGTGGCCAGGGAAAGCGCGCAAGCTCGCAAAGAACGTCGGCATCTGAACCCGGCTGGCGGTCAAGACCAATCGCCCCCGCAACCTGTTTGTTCTTTCCGCAGCCAATGTCCAAAATGGGCATGAAGATTCTTTCGTGAGTGAATTCGACGTCAGTTGGCCGGCTCAACGACCAGCCCCGCGTGGGGCGGCAGATGAAGGGTTGCGCCGTCAGTGTCGAGCTCGGCGCCATCCAGAGCATCAAGTTGCGTCAACTGCTGTGCCCTCACCACTCCGCTCAGGCGGCACGTGACCGGCAGTTCAGTGTAGTTCACCACAGCCACCTGTTTCCCGAGTGGGAACACCGCAACTCGAGGTGGCGCGTTCATCAATGTGACCGTGAAATCGGCGACCTCGGCACGCAATTCCTGGAGAGCGTCTCGGAGCTCCGGTGTAAGCTGCTCCACTCGATTCTGTCCGTCCACATGCGTCAGGTGCGGCAAGGCGTCGGAGAATATCACCAGCTTGCCGCCGCCCATTTCCACCGTTTTCACAAGCTGGTCTTTATCGAGGTTTAGCGACACGTCTGCGGGCAGACGCGGGTCTCCATTCAGCCGGTGCGCGAGCGGCTGACTGATGAACGCAGTCCCACCCGCCTGCAGCATGTGCACAAGTTTGGGCACAAATTCTGTATCTCCCAGCGCCTGAGTGGTAAAAATAGCGGCGTGAGCGCCGTCGGGAAAATGCGAAGTCGGCGCTTCGGGAATTCCCAACATGCCGATTTCATCGAGGATATAGGCTTCATCGCCCGGATCGCTCGAAACAGGCTTGTAGGCGGGAATTCCGCCCCATCCTGAAACGTAAGTCGCGAGTTTGTCGTATTGTTCCCGGCGCGCCGCAAGAGCTTCGGCCTGAGCCGTGTACTCCGGCGAAGTCAGGGCGCCGTAGTGGAAGAGGAACACCTCGCGAGCGCCAGCAAGAATTGTAGTTAAGGGCTGATCCAGATAGAGCGTTGGCGTTGTGCCAAAGGGATCGAACCAGCCGCCGCCGGTCTTGGCGCCGCCCACCTCACTGAGCCATCGGTAGATGAAGTAACCCTCGTACTGCTGTTTGTTTCCCCATTGGTCAGAAGCAGGGTCGCGCAGTTCCGTGCCCACCCAGATGCGATCGAAAATCGCGGCTTCCTTGTCGGGCACATATCCGCGCTCCTGGAAGCGGTCGTACCACTGGGGAAACTTAATGATGACTTTCACGCGAGGATTTACCGAGTGCGCCGGTCCCATGATGCGGTCGCGGCTGACCTGCAACATCAGCTTTTCGTGATATTGGTCCCAGCTCATCGATCCTTTCGCCGCCGCGCACTCGGAACACCGGCAGTCAGTGCAGAAAAAATCGTCAATCATGATTTCGTCAAATGATGCCGCGGTGAAACGGAAAATCGCCTCCAGCCTTTCCTGCGTCGGGAGATTCGTAAAACAGACCCAATGAGCGCCACCGCTGGAAGGCTTGCCGACGTTCACGGTAGTGACGCAGCCCGAAACCTCCAATCCGGCTTTGCGAAAGAAATCGCGTGCCGCCTTGAGTGTGGCCTCGTCGGCCTGATAGCCGCCGCGGAAAGTCTCAATGTAGACCTTTGAAATTCCCATTTTGCGGCAGAATTCCAGCGCCTCCCGCCGACCTTGCTCAGTCGAGAGGTGATCACGCACATCCTGAGCTGTAAAGAGTGTTGACCAGGTAACACATTTGGCGGGCGCAGGAAAGAGGAAGGCAACCACTAAGATTGCAAAGGGAACTGCGATTGGCCAGCGCAAAACATGAGGGGACGAATTAATCAATGGCCTACTCCTTTTCATTTCGATATTACAGGCACTGAAGCCGGCGGCAGATTCTCGAAATGCGCCGTCACCGTGATGTCTCCGGGCGCTGTCCCGGTTTGCAAAATAATCCGCCCAAGGCCCGCTGCGATCTTTGCCGCCGGAGCGCCTGCAACTCCTCTCAGCACTCCGGGCCCCGCAACGTCAAAATGAACCTCTCCCGATGCGGGGACCAGTGTTCCCTGCGCGTCGCGGATGCTGAGTGTGATTTCGCTGACGTCCGTGTGAATGACTTCAATGGTGCCGGGGTTTGCCGAAATATCCACTTTTGCGGGCGGGCCGGCGGGGCGCAGTTCGTCAGTCAACTCGTGACCGCCGCAGGCGCCAACGGCCTTTAACGGGCTCCGTTCATAATCAACGGTCCAGCGCATGGGGTTTTCTCCCTTTCGAACTCCCTGCGACCGGTCCCCCAGAAACAACTCCACCGAAGGGCAATTGGTGACCACGGTGACGATGCGCGGCTTGCCTTCCTGCCCGGGCCACGTCCAATGGCCGCACAAGTGCACCATGGGTTCCGTCGTCCAGCGGCTCTTGAGGTAATACCAAAGCTCCTTGGGCAGGCGCGTGGAATCGAGCGCGCCCGAGTGCTGCTCCGGCCAGACGGGAAAGTAGTCTGTACCGTAATCGTGCATGCACCAGAGCGTGCTTCCAGCCATGTAGCGGCGCGATTCCAGAATGTCAAGATTGGCTTTCACTTGATCGAGTTGTTTCATCTCGCCGTCGTAATCGCCGCGCACCGCGCTCACGTTGGAATGCTCACTCGTCACCAGCCTGCAATGCGGCAGAGCCGCGTGGAGCTTGTCGATGCGCTCGGTCTGGTAGTTGATTCCCAGAACATCGGGCACCTCCACTGTGCCCAGTTTCATTCCCTCGTCGGGATTGTTCTCCGCATAAACCGTCAGCCGGGTCGGGTCGGCAGAGTGCGCGACGGCTTTCAGCCGCTCAAACATTTCCTTTGACCGGCCTTCATTCATCATTCCCCAAAGAATGATGGAGGGGTGGTTGGCGTCGCGCGCGATCATCTGGCGCATCATTGCTTCTGCATTGCGAATGAATTGTTCACCGCCGATATATTGCCAGGTCGCAATCTCTTCATAGACCAGAATCCCCAGGCGGTCGCAGGCGTCAAGAAACACCGGATGCTGCGGGTAGTGCGAGCACCGGACAAAATTCGCTCCGGTTTCCTTCAAAATCTCCGCGTCGCGCACCTGATTGTGGTGCAACAGAGCATTGCCGAGGCCGGGATAATCCTGATGGCGATTCATTCCGCGAATTTCCACGCGTTTGCCGTTTAGAAAGAACCCGTCATTTTCCTTGAACTCGTACCAGCGGATTCCAAATGTGGTGGAGTCCTCATCCGAAGGATTGTCGCCGTCGTTTAATCGCACGCGGCAAGTGTAAAGCCGCGGATTATCCACGGACCAGAGCGCCGGATTGGTGATGGGGTCGAAAGTGACGTCGAAGGTCTTATCCACTCCCGGGGCCAGTGTTGCGCCGAGCGTTTTCTCCGCCACAACTGTTCCAGCCGGGTCGCGCAGTTGGATTACGGCGTTACAGGTGCGCTGATTTGGGTAGTCGTTGCGAGCCTTCGCAGTTACGTGGACAACAGCCGCGGATTCTGAAACCTTTGGCGTCGTGACGCGAATGCCGTATTGCGGGATATATAAACGGTTCTTGATGACTAGCGTGGCTTTGCGATAGATGCCGCCATACAGGTCGTAATCGGGAATGTCTTTTCCGGGCAGCACGTCAGGGTCGTGCGCGTTCGTAACTTTGACCGCCACCAGATTATCCCCGGGATGAACGAATGGGGTGACGTCGGCGCTGAAGCCCGTGAATCCGCCCATGAATTGCCCAATGTGGTTCTCATTGACCCACAAGTCGGCCACAGAAAATGCCGCGGCGAATTCCAGAAAAACCTTTCGCGAAACCTGCTCCTGTGACAATTGCAGATGTTTTCGATACCACCCGATGCCGCGGTAATATCCGCGCACGGGGACGAACGTGTTTTCGGCGTTAAACGAGTGGGGAAGATTGACAGGATCCCATCCATCACCTTGATCGAAGATGCGGATCGACTGACCGCCGCCGGGATCATCGTACTCGCCCAGGCGGAACCGCCAGCCCATCGAAAATTGAAGAGTGTCCGTCGAGCGCAAAGGAGGGTTTTGCGGCGTGGATTGCGCGGCCTCACGGACGGGTGCGGCCGATGCAATCAGCAAGATGACCGCACCCGCTAAAGTCACGAGCCGTGAATCACGGTGTAAGACGAGACTTGGTATCTTGTGCATCCCCCTGAGTCCACCCCCTCACCGGCAGCCGAAAAGTATACGCCCGGAAGCCTCAGGAATTGCCCGCCCAATTCCACACGCCGAATCGGCGCGACGAGACTGCGTGGCGTGTGGCCTGGCTTGCCGGCGCTCATCACTCCGGGAATGGATGCAGTCAATACCATCGGCGAGCGTCGTCACGGATAGAGCAGATACTTGGCGCGGACCTTCTTGAAATTCTCAAGACTCTCCTGCCAGTCATACCAGATTCGTGATGGGCTCTCGCCGGCGCGAATGGAATCCAGTACCTTGTGGCTGCCCACCAGCCGCGCGGCGCCATCCAGCTTGAGCTCCTGCGGATAAAGCCGCCACAGGGCGGTGAGCAACTCCACTCCCATCTCGGTAGGTTCCAACGCCTGCCGGTCGAGCAACACGATTTGCACCCCATGGCAAATCTCTCCATGAAAAATTCCGGAGGTCGGATGGAAGTGCGTCGGGACAAATCGCACACCCTGGATTTTCCTTCCGTTAAGCGTGGCGGCCAGCTTCTGCGCGTCGATCCACGGGGCCCCGACAAGCTCGAATGGCGTGTCGGTGCCGCGGCCCACGCTGACGTTGGCTCCCTCAGTCATGCACACGCCCGGGTAGAGGGTTTCTTCAGTGAGGTTTCGCAGGTTGGGCGAAGGATTGATCCACGTCTGGCCCGTCTCATCAAACCAGTCGGAGCGCTCCCAGCCTTGCATCTTGATGACGTGCAGCCGGGCCTTTAGAGCATTTTCGTCGTTGTACATTTCCGCCAGCTCGCCCACCGTCATCCCGTGGCGTATGGGGATGGGAAAATAACCGATGAAGGACCGCAAGTCGGCGTCAAGCATCGGTCCATCAACGTCGGTGCCATTGATGGGGTTCGGGCGGTCGAGAACATAAAAGTCGATCCCTTTTTTCCCCGCCGCTTCCAGGCAATATCCCAGCGTGGTGATGTAAGTGTAGAAGCGTGCTCCCACGTCCTGAATATCGAAGACCAAGGCATCAATTCCCTCGAGCATTTGATCTGTGGGCCGCTCAGTTTTTCCGTATAGGCTGTAAACAGGAAGTCCGGTGGCAGCATCGCGGGAGGAATCCACGCTGGCGCCCTCCGCTGCGGAAGTTTCGATTCCATGCTCAGGGCTGAACAGCGCAACCAATTTCAGGTTGGGAACATGCGCCAGCAGGTCGATTGTTCGCTGCCCGTCACTCGCGCGCCCGGAGGCGTTGGTAATCAGTCCCACGCGCTTGCCGGCAAGATCAGAGAAGTGGTCCGCCTTCAAAACATCGATGCCCGTCTTTACGCTGTCGTTGCGAAACCCCTCGACGCGGTAGCTGCGCATTAATTCGAAATAACCATTCAGGGAGCGGCGAGCGTCCAGAATCTGTTTCGCGGAGAGTGGGCCAAGCGCGCCCGCAACCAGCGTCGCGACCGATGACCGCAGGCCCACTACTTCTCCCTTGTCGAGCGGGTGCACGCGATTGGTCAGCAGAATTACATAGGTCTTGGTGATGGGATCGATCCAGATGGAGGTGCCCGTGTATCCGGTGTGTCCATACGAGCCGACGGGGAATAACACGCCGCGATTGGAGGCGAAGGGCGAGTCGAGATCCCACCCGAGCCCGCGCAGCACCATGACGTTGGGCGGAGTCTGCGGCTCCGTCATTTTTTCAATGGTCAGCGGGCTCAAAATCCGCACGCCCTTGTATTCGCCACCATTCAGGAGCATTTGGGCAAAGATGGAAAGGTCATCGGCAGTCGAGAAAAGGCCCGCGTGCCCGGCTACGCCCCCCATGTATCGCGAAGTGGGATCGTGCACAACGCCGCGTAGCACAGGTCCACTATCGCCGTGCTCGTACTGTGTGGGGGCGATGCGCCCGCGCAGTGAGGTGGGAGGGCGAAATTGCGTGTCCTTCATGCCGAGCGGGCCGAAGATATGCTCAGCGCAGTAGACGTCGAGCGACTCCCCGGAAACGCGGCGCACAATTTCGCCCAGCGTCTCAAAATTGATGTCGCTGTAGACAAAGCGCGTGCCGGGCGGAGCGTCGAGCTTTTCATTCACGATCATCTGCATGGCCGTGTCATAGCCCGTCCACGCGGGTTTCAGCTCCAGGTCAGGAGGCAGGCCGGAATAATGCGTCATTAATTCGCGAATCGTAACCCGCTCTTTCCCGTTCTCCTTGAACTCCGGCCAGTATTCGCTTGCCGGCGCGCCGAGGTCAATCTTGCCCAGCTCCACCAGCTGCATAATCGCGGTGGTGGTGGCCACGACTTTGGTCATCGAGGCCATGTCGAAGATCGTGTCGATGGTCATTGGCTCGTGCTCGGGGACCAACGCGCGCTCCCCGAAGGCTTTCCGATAAACGACCTGACCCTCATGGCCGACCAGGGCAACCGCGCCCGGAATCTTTTTCGCCTGAATTGCGGCATCGACGAGGGGTGCAATCCCGTTCAAGCGCGCCGAATCGATATCGGGGGCAGCGTGCGCGGGCAGTGCGGCAAGGCTGCTTGTCCAGGCCATCAATAAAAGAACCTTGAATTGCGTTCTAAAACGGCGAATCACTTGCGGCTCCTTCCCGGAGTTTGCTCCGCTCGAGTCAGCCATTTTGCTATATACTCGCGAGCTTGCGCTGTCAATGGAAAGAAATTGACAGCCTCGTGCCGAGCACAGTCAATTATGCCCGGCGAATAATTCGGGGCACGAGCTTATCGTTACTGAATAAGGATTCTCCTGGCATGAAACTTACCCTTACCGACTGGCTAGTGGTCGCCGGCTACTTTCTGCTTAACCTTGTGATCGGGCTCTACTATCGCAAGAAGGGAAGCGCCAGTACGGATGATTTCTTCGTCTCGGGCCGCGAGGTTTCCTGGTGGCTGGCGGGGACTTCGATGGTGGCTACAACGTTTGCAGCCGACACGCCGCTGTGGGTTACGGGTCAGGTTGTAAGGCGCGGCGTGGCAGCCAACTGGTTCTGGTGGAGCTTCCTGCTGAGCGGCATGATGACCGTGTTTTTCTTCGCGCGCATGTGGCGTCGCGCGGAGATTATTACGGACGTTGAACTGGTCGAGCTGCGATACGCCGGCAAGCCCGCCGCGTTCCTCCGGGGTTTTCGGGCGATCTACTTTGGCATTCTTATTAATTGCATCATTCTCGGCTGGGTCAATTTGGCGATGGAGAAGATTCTGGGAATATCGCTGAACATTCCCAAGTTCTGGGCCGTGGTCATCTGCATGGCCATCACCGCGATTTACACGTCCATTTCCGGCCTGTGGGGAGTTTTGTGGACGGACCTGGTGCAATTCATTCTGAAGATGGGAATGCTGATTCTTCTTGCCGTTTACGCGGTACGCGCCGTGGGCGGCATGGATGTTCTCAAGACCAAGCTTGCCGCTGTGGACGCTGCACGCGGCGCGGCAGTGGGCGGCACAGGGTCCATTCTTTCCTTCGTGCCCGACCTGCACTCGCCCTGGATGCCGGTCATGACGTTTCTTGTTTATATCGGAGTGTATTGGTGGTCGGTCTGGTATCCCGGCGCGGAGCCGGGCGGCGGGGGCTTCGTGGCGCAGCGCATCTTCTGCGCGAAGGACGAAAAAAATTCGCTGCTCGCTACGCTTTGGTTCAACATCGCGCATTATGCTCTGCGGCCCTGGGCCTGGATCCTCACCGCGCTCTGCGTCGTAGTCCTTTATCCCCAGCTCAGCCTTCCGGGCGCTGATGCCGAGGGCGGGTTCGTGCGCGTGTGGGTTGACTATCTACCGGGGGCGTTTCGCGGATTAATGCTCGCCGCCTTTGCCGCGGCGTATATGTCCACGATTGCGACACAGCTCAACTGGGGATCGTCCTACCTGGTTAATGATTTCTATCGCCGCTTCGTGGCGCGCAGCAAATCCGACTCGCATTACGTCACCGTCTCCAAAGTTTCTACCATGGGGCTGATGGTGGTGAGCGCGGCGGTCTCTTACCTTATGCAGACCGTGGCCGGCGGCTGGGACATGGTGGTAAACATCGGCGCGGGCACAGGAGCCGTGTATCTGCTGCGTTGGTACTGGTGGCGCATCAATGCCTGGTCGGAAATTTCTTCCATGGCCACTGCGGCAGCGGTTTCTATCGCTCTGCGTTTCAAGAGCCCATTCCCGGATTCGGATCCCAACCAGTTTGCGGAAAATCTGGTTTTGACCGTCATCATCACGACGGTTGTCTGGGTCGCCGTAACACTAATGACGGAGCCCGAGCCACAAACAAAGCTCTTGGAGTTCTACCGCCGGGTTCGGCCGGGTGTGGCCGGGTGGAAGCACATCGCCGCCTTGGCTCCTGAGATCGCTCCCACGCAGGACGGCTGGTATAATTTGATGGATTGGGCGCTGGGATGCCTGATGGTTTACATGGTGCTCTTCGCCATCGGCAAACTTTTGCTGGGCGCAACCGGAACGGGGCTCTTGTTTATGGCCATTGCCGCAGTTTCCGGGTACATCATCTACTGGGACTTGTCCCGCCGCGGATGGGAAACTCTCTCGGGGAAGGGGTCGTAAACCCGGGAGGTCTCAAAATCGGAAACCGAAAATCTGCCCTTCGCCAATCCGGTGTGCGCGTCACCGAACGGAGGAATCCTGCCGCGACCGCGCTCGATACGCGCTCTACAAAAGCAATTCTGCAAATCATCAATCACGAGGATCGGGGCGTGGCGGTGGCCGTGCGCAAGACCTTGCCTCAGATTGCGCGCGCGGTAGACCTGGCGGTCGACGCAATTCGCGCCGGCGGACGAATGGTTTATCTCGGCGCCGGAACCAGCGGGCGCCTGGGGGTGCTCGACGCCTCGGAGTGCCTGCCCACGTTTGGTTGTGAAAGTGTCATCGGAGTTTTGGCCGGCGCTCCGGTTGCTCTCACACGTTCGCTCGAAGGAGTCGAAGATAGCTCGCAGCAGGCAACGAGGGATTTGCGGAAGATTCGATTCTCGAGCAGTGACCTTTTGGTGGGAATTTCCGCCAGCGGCGCTGCGGCCTATGTCATCGGTGGAATGCGCTGGGCGCGCAAAATGGGCGCGAAAGTGGTCGGCCTAACGTGCAATCCGGCGGCGCCGCTGAAACCTTTCGCAAACGTCTGCATCATTCCGGTGGTCGGGCCGGAAGTGGTTGCCGGCTCGAGCCGCATGAAGGCGGGGACCGCGCAAAAACTGGTTCTCAATATGCTTTCGACGGCCACGATGGTGCGGCTGGGCCGGGTGCTTTCCAACCGCATGATCAACGTTCAACTGACGAACCAAAAGCTCTGGAAGCGGGGCGGCAGGATCTTGAGTGAGCTCACCGGCCGCAGCGAGTCTGAGGCGACGAAGATCCTGAAAGCCTCAGGCCGGAAACTTCCCGTAGCAATTCTCATGGCGACGAAGAGAATTCCTCGCGTGGAAGCCGAGCGGGTGATTCGCCAGAGTCCAAATGTGGCGCAAGTCTTGCGCGAGGCAATGGGGGAGGTAAATTCCTGATCCAGGCTGCCTATGGATAAATTTCGAATCACCGGCGGAAGGCCTTTGCACGGCCGCGTGGTCATTAGCGGGGCCAAAAATGCGGCGCTGCCGGCGCTGGCAGCTTCTTTGCTGACGGATCAGCGCGTCATCTTGCACAACGTTCCCCGCGTGCGCGATCTGAGCACCATGCGCAGCCTGCTGGAGGACCTGGGCGTTGATTCCGCGGTAACGCACGAAGCGCACGGCAATCGAGTGGAGATTGAGGCGCGCCAATTGCTCAACCACGTCGCGCCCTATGAATTGGTCAAGCAGATGCGGGCATCCGTGCTGGTGCTGGGGCCGCTGGTGGCGCGGTTCGGAAGGGCAAGAGTGTCGCTGCCGGGCGGCTGTGCAATCGGCGTGCGGCCGATCAACCTGCATTTGAAGGGTCTGGAAAAACTCGGCGCGTCCATCACCTTTGACCACGGCTACGTGGACGTCAAGGCTGATGGCTTGAAGGGAACGGAGTTCTACTTCGACACGATTTCCGTGACCGGGACCGAGAATTTGATGATGGCAGCGACCCTGGCGTCGGGTGTTACTACTCTTGAAAACGCAGCGCGCGAGCCCGAAGTTCAGGACCTGGCGGATTTGCTCAACAAGATGGGCGCGGAGATCGAAGGCGCTGGGACGCCCAAGATTCGCATTCGCGGCAGCGGCAGGTTGCACGGCGCGGAGCATTCGATCATCCCTGACCGCATTGAAGCCGGAACCTTTCTTGCCGCCGGAGCAATTACCCGTGGCGAACTTGAAGTGGGCAGGTGCAACCCGCGCCACCTGACCTCCGTTCTTGCCGATCTGGAGATGGCCGGAGTTAAAGTGGCCCACGGCGCGGAGGGCGAACAGACGCTCACCGTCAAGGCAGGGAGCAAGCTGCGGGCTCTCGACGTGACCACGCAGGAATATCCCGGCTTTCCCACGGACATGCAGGCTCAATTCATGACACTGATGACGCAGGCCGAGGGCTCTTCCGTCATTACCGAAACGATTTTTGAAAACCGCTTCATGCACGCGCTGGAATTGGCGCGCATGGGTGCCGACATCACCGTGAACGGTCGCCGCGCCGTGGTGCGGGGCAGGACTCCTTTGAGCGGCGCAAGTATTCAGGCTTCGGACCTCCGCGCCAGCGCGTCGCTCGTTCTCGCCGGGCTCGTGGCGGAGGGCGACTCCATGATCGACCGCGTCTACCACATCGATCGCGGATATGAGCGCATCGAAGAAAAGCTTTCCCAAGTGGGCGCCCAGATTGCCCGTATCTCAGAATCGGATTGATAGCCACGAATATTCAGGAGTAACGGCGACAGAAGCATCTGCATATCTGCTTTGGGCGCTGGAGAGACTACACAGGGATTTCGAACGATTGCGAATACTCCATTCATTCGGCATGTGGCCGAACGAATAGGCTGCCTCGGAAGTTTAAGGATTCTTTATCTCACTTAGAAGCAATGGATGAAATGATAATCCTCGCAAATTATTATCTCATATATTAATATCGAGACATCACTACTGCCAACTCGGAAGGTTGCCTCCGCAAGCTCTTCATATTCCCTTCTTGCGCCTCTCCCCCCATAAAATCGCAAAATCAAGAATCTAAAGGCGTAATTGCCGATGAAGGGAACTGTAGGAACTGCTTCGGTGCTCCGGGGCCGACGGATTAGCCGCGGAAAAACCTCGTCGAGAATAGTCAAGACTCTCCCGAGATGAACAAGCAGCGGGCTAAGACTGCCCCGCCGGAGGGAAAATTAAGCATTCTTGAATTGATGTTGTCGATAAGGAGACTTAGTACCTTAGTGCAGATAATTGTGCTGGAAAGGAGGTGACGACTATGCTATCTTTCAATCGCAAGCCAGAAGGTGGTGGCCCGATGCCATGGCCTCCCCCCGACGCCGTGTAAGGTTTATCGGCTGAGGATGGGCGAGC
>JASIKV010000244.1 GCA_030049455.1 Terriglobia bacterium | reverse complement strand
TACGCGCTGGCGCCGCGCTTCCATCTGGAGCTCGCCCTCATCAAGATGGTGCACGCACGCCGGCTGGCGTCGCTTGAAACATTCTTGAGTGGCTTGGGCGGAGGCGAAATCCCCATCCAGAATAGTCCCCTCCCGCGCCCGGGTCCCGGGTTATCAACTTCTGCGCCGCCACGGCCGGTTCGCTCCGATAGTTTCGAGAAGCCGGTTGCCAAGGCGGAGCCGGAGGTTCGAAGGTCCACGCCCGATGCGCCACGCTCGGTAGCAGTACCGCCGACTGCCGCCGCGGCCACGGCCCCTGCGCCAATGGCCGCCTCGGCGCCTGCTCCCGCAAGCGAAGACCCGCGCTGGCCCACCATCAAAAGCAAGATCTATTCAAAATCCAATTTCCTGGGAAGCTGTCTTGAGCACGCTGCCCAAATCACTATCGCAGGCAGCGACGTCACGATTAACTATTCCCCGAAGGACGCTTTTTTTGCCGATCTGCTGAAGAGCCGCGAGCAGATGGCCACGCTGCGCTCCGCTTGCGAGGAAGTGTTGGGCCAACCCGTAAAGATTTATGTTAGACTTGAAGCGCAGGGAACAGGAGCTCGCGCGGAGCGGCCCAGCGCCCGCGAGCGCGCCGAACGCGACCAGACCGTGGAAGCCTTTCGCAGGAAGTTTGACGGCACCCTTTTGGACGTGAAGGACCTCAGCCGGGAGTGAGCGATGAAAAACCTGCAACAAATGCAACAGATCCTGAAGCAAGTCCAGCAATTCCAGGAACAATTGCAGAAGCAACTCGATGAGCTGATCGTGGAGGCCGCCGCCGGCGGAGGAATGGTTGCCGTCAAAATGAACGGCCAGAAGCAGCTCCACGAAGTGCGAATCGACCCGGAATTTTTCGCCTCACAGGACGTCGAGATGTTGCAGGACCTGCTGCTGGCGGCCTTCAATGAGGCATCACGAAAAGTTGACGAGCAGATGTCGCGGCAAATGGGCAGCCTGGCCGGCGGCCTGAATTTGCCGGGGTTAACTTGAGGAAAGGGACGAACGAGTAGGTGGTAGGTCGCATGTGGCAGGGAGTGGAACAGCGAATGGAGCATTTCCCACCTACAACCTACCACCTATAACCTGCCAATCCCTGAGTTTCGCTTCCCTCACATTCGAAAATAATGAAGGACTATGCTGAGCCGCTGGCTCGCCTGATCGACGAATTGAAGCGCCTGCCGGGCATCGGGCAGAAGTCCGCGCAGCGCATAGCCTTCCATCTGGAGCGGACTCCGCGCGAGGATGTGGCGCGGCTGGCCACCGCCATTCTCGACGCAAAGGACAAGATCCATCTGTGCAGCTTGTGCAACAACCTCACGGAACTCGATCCCTGCGAGTATTGCGCCGATGTCAAGCGCGACGCGGAAGTCATTTGCGTCGTCGAAACCCCCTACAACGTCGTCGCGGTTGAGAAGACGCGCGAATTTCACGGGCAATACCACGTTCTGCACGGAACGCTTTCGCCGCTGCAAGGCATTGGCCCCGACCAATTAAAGCTCAAGAACCTGCTCGAGCGTCTGAAGGGCGGCAAGGTGAAGGAATTGATTCTTGCCACCAGCCCCACCGTGGAGGGTGAAGCCACCGCCGTCTATATTTCCCGCCTCATTAAACCCCTGGGCGTGAAGGTCAGCCGCATCGCCATGGGCGTTCCCGTGGGTTCGGAACTCGAGTACGCGGACGAAGTGACCATGCTCAAGGCGCTGGAAGGCCGGCGCGAGATGTGACATTCCCATCGCCACGAACTCGATGCAGGTAACCACTTCCCTCCGTTATAATCTAATATCCGGGTTGGAATTCGATCCACAGCCCGAATCAGAAGCTCGAAACTGAAGGAATAAGAGTGCTGGCCCGCTTTCGACCCCTTTGGCCGTACCTGCGGCGCTACAAGTCGCGCTATGTTGCCGGATTCACCTGCCTCGCCATCGGGCAGTTGGCGGGCGCGGTTATTCCGCTGGTCATCAAAACCGGCATTGACGACATCACGCGTGTTATCCAGGCCCGCCAATTGCTGATGGTCGCGGGAGTGCTCCTGGGCCTGTCCCTTTTCAAGGCAGTTTTCCAATTCTGGACCCGCTGGATCCTCATCGGAATCTCGCGGGACGTGGAATACGATTTGCGCAACGACCTCTTCCGCCACCTGTTGCGCCTCTCGCAGCGTTACTACACCGAGCATCGCACTGGCGACCTGATGTCGAAACTCACCAACGACCTGAATGCGGTCCGCAACATGTTCGGGCCGGGGGTGATGTACTCCGCCACAACGCTGGTGATGGGCGTTTCCACCGTCGCCTTGATGCTGGACCTGGACTGGAAACTGACGCTCGTGGCCCTGGCGCCCCTGCCATTTGTCTCGGCGGCGGTAAAAATCTTTGGCGCAAAAATTCACGAGCGCTTCGAGAAAATCCAGGCGCTCTATTCAGAACTGACGGAGCGGGTTCGGGAAAACCTCTCGGGCGTGCGCGTGCTTCGCGCCTTCTGCCAGGAGGATGCGGAAATCGCTTCGTTCGACGTGATGAACCGCGACTTCGTGGAGAAAAACAAAGGGCTGATTGTGATCTCAAGCTTTCTTTGGCCGTGCATGGCGCTGATGTTTGCCGCATCGTTCCTGATGTACCTGATCGTGGGCGGAAGACATGTGATCCATCACGTCATTACGGTGGGGACCTTCGGAGCCTTTAACGTTTATCTGATCAATCTGATTTGGCCCATCATCGCGCTGGGCTGGACCACCAACCTGGTGCAGCGCGGCCTGGCGTCACAGGGCCGGCTGATGACCATCTTCGAAGCGCAGCCGGATATCGATGACCGCGATGTGCCGGCGGAACCGGTCACGGCGCTCATGGGGGACATCGAGTTCCGGAACCTGAGCTTCAGCTACAATGGCCGTCAGATTCTCAAAAACATCAATCTGCACATTCCGGCCGGGAAAACCCTTGCGGTGGTCGGCGCGACGGGCGCGGGAAAGTCCACGCTGGTCAGCCTGATTCCACGCCTGTACGATGCGCCCCCTGGAACCCTGCTGATCGACGGTGAACCCGTTCAAAAGATTCCCCTGAACGTCCTTCGCAGCGACATCGGGTTTGTGCCGCAGGAAACCTTCCTGTTCAGCGAATCCATCCGGGAAAATATCCGTCTGGGCGCACCCGAGGCAACGGACGCGCAAGTGGTGCGCTCGGCGGAAATTTCCAACATTCTTTCGGAGATCAACGGGTTTCCCAAGCGTTTTGACACCATGGTGGGTGAGCGCGGCCTGACGCTTTCAGGCGGCCAGAAGCAGCGCACGGCGATTTCCCGCGCCATCATTCGCGATCCGCGCATCCTGATTCTGGACGATGCGCTCTCCAGCGTGGATACCTACACGGAAGAGACAATCCTCCGCCAGCTTACCGGCGTGATGGCGGGGCGAACGACCATTCTGATTTCCCATCGCGTCTCAACCGTGCAGAGCGCCGACGAAATTGTGGTGCTGCACGAGGGCGAAATCGTGGAGCGCGGCACGCACGCGGAACTGCTCAGCCTGAACGGCCCGTACGCGGAGCTCTACAACAAGCAGTTAATTGAAGAAGCGCTGGAAAAAGAGGATTAAAGAGCGAAGGCCGCCCGGCGGCCTTCCTAAGGTTTAAATGCCCGCAGCCCAGGAAGAGGAAGTACTCGGTAAAGCGTACGACTCACGGCTGATGCGCCGTCTGGTGGTATATCTCCGCCCGTATTGGCGCATGACGTTATTCGCGATCATCTCCACGCTGCTCTACGGCGTGCTTCAGGCGCTGCCCGCCTACCTGATGAAGGTGGAAGTGGATCGCTACCTCGATCCCGTGCGCAACCTGCAACTTCCCGCGTTTCTCGCAACTTTCCTCAGCCCCGATCCGATCGTTGGAATCTCCCAGATTGCCTTCGCGCTTTTCCTTCCCATCGTTTTGGCGAGCTTCATCCTGGAGTTTTCGCAGACGTTCGCCATGAACATGGTCGGACAAAAGGTGATGTACGACCTGCGCAAGGAAATATTCCTTCACCTGCAACGGCTGGAAATGGCATTCTTCGACCGCAATCCCGTCGGCCGCCTGGTGACGCGCGTCACCACAGACGTGGACGTTCTGAACGATTTGTTTTCCTCCGGTGTTGTCGCCATTTTTGGGGATTTCTTTACCCTGATGAGCATCGTGATCGTGATGCTGGCGGTAAACTGGAAACTGGCATTGCTCACCTTCTCCGTGCTGCCCATGATTTTCCTGGTGACCGCGTGGTTCCGGCAAGCGGTGCGCGAATCCTACCGCCGCATCCGCGTGGCGATTGCGCGCATCAACGCCTATTTGCAGGAGCACCTGATCGGCATGGCGGTGCTGCAACTCTTTAATCGTGAAAACGTCAGCTTTGAGGAGTTCGAGTCCATCAACCGCACGCACATGGAAGCCTATAAGGATTCCATTCTGGCCTATGGCCTATTCTATCCCGCCGTTGAGCTTCTGGGCGTGATAGCGGTCGCGATTATTATTTACAAGGGGGGCGGAATGGCCCTTCGCGGCGCTGTCAGCGTGGGCACGGTACTCGCGTTCATCCAATACTCGCAGCGGTTCTTCAAGCCCATTCAGGATTTAAGTGACAAATACAACCTCTTGCAGTCAGCGATGGCGAGTTCAGAACGCATCTTCAAGCTGCTCGACACCCCCGTGACGATCGTCGATCCGCCGCGACCCCATGAGCTCACCAAACCGAGCGGCCGTGTGGAATTCCGCCGTGTCGGGTTTGCCTACAAGGACGATCACAAGGTTCTGGACAACGTGAGCTTCTCTATCGAGCCCGGTGAGACCGTGGCGGTGGTGGGCCACACCGGGGCAGGAAAAACCACTCTCACCAACCTGCTCTTGCGTTTCTACGACATTCAGGAAGGCGCCATCACCTTCGACGGAATTGACGTCCGCGACCTGCGGCTGCGCGATCTGCGCAGGAACTACGGAATCGTGTTGCAGGACCCCTTCCTTTTTTCGGGCACCATCGCGAGCAACATACGCCTGGGCACACCGGGCATCACCGACACACAGATTCGCAGCGCAGCCCGGCAAGTAAAGCTTCTGGATTTTATTGAAAGCCTGCCCGGAGGTTTTGACGAGCCGGTGCGCGAGCGCGGATCGACCCTTTCCGTCGGTCAGAAGCAATTGCTTTCCTTCGCGCGCGCTCTGGCCCACAATCCGCGCATTCTGGTGCTCGACGAAGCCACTTCCAGCGTTGACCCCGAGACCGAGCACATGCTGCGCGAGGGCTTGCGCTGCCTGATTGAAAACCGCACTTCGCTGGTGATTGCGCACCGCCTCTCCACCATTCAGAACGCCGCCAAAATTGTGGTCATGCACAAAGGGCGCGTCCGCGAAGTCGGCACCCACCAGGAATTGCTCGAACAGCGCGGCATCTATTTCAAGCTCTACCAGCTTCAATACAAGGATCAGGAGGTCTCTGCCGCGCGAGTGCTGGCCGGAACGGAATTGTCGCCGGAACGGTCCTAATCCACGCCCTGTTGTGAGAGAATTGGGGTGAGGATCGAATCTCTTGCCCGTCAATCCCAAAGGTGTGCCCGACTCTCAAAGCTCCCATCCCAAAATAATGATCGTGGCCGGTGAGCGCTCAGGCGATATTTACGGCGCGGGGCTCGCCCGAGGGCTTCAGTCCCGCCTGGCGGGCGCGGAATTTTTCGGTTGTGGCGGCGAGGCCATGCGCCAGGCGGGTGTGAATACAGTGGTGGATGCTCACGCCATCGCCATCGCCGGCATCACCGAAGTCCTTAAAGGCCTTCCCCGCGTTTATCGGGCATTTCATCGGCTTCTGGAGGAAGTGGATAGCCGGCGGCCGCAGCTTGCCATCCTCATCGACTTTCCGGATTTCAACCTGCGATTGGCAAAGAAGCTCAAAAAGCGGCGAATCCCCGTGGTCTACTTCGTCAGCCCGCAAGTCTGGGCCTGGCGCAAGGGGCGCGTACAGAAACTCAAGGAACGCATCGCCAAGATGAT
>JASIKV010000243.1 GCA_030049455.1 Terriglobia bacterium | reverse complement strand
TCGTCGGCAAGGTTGTACATCTGGTATTCTTCATACTGGTCGCTCGCTGAGGCCAGCTTGGCGCCGCGGTGAGCATCAACCACCGCGTAAGTCCATTCGGGCGTGCGAATGGCGCGGCCGGTCTGCGACTCACTGATTTGCACGTAAACCTCGTTCGCCCAACCTTCCACTTTGCGGTCGAGTAAGGGAAGCAAGCTGCGGCCCTGCATGGAGGGCGGAACCGGCACACGCGCCGCCTCCAGCAGCGTGGGTGCGACGTCCACGTGGCAGGTCAATTCCGGTATGCTCAAGGCGCGATTGAAACCCGGCCCCTGCATTACCAGAGGAACATGGATGGAGCTTTCGTGGGGGCTGCGCTTGTACTCGTTGTTGCGCGTGCGGAAGTGGCATCCATGGTCACTGAGCATGGCGAAGATGGTGTTGTCCTCCTTGCCCGCGTCGCGCAGCGCGCCCAGAATCGCGCCCACCGATTCGTCAATGCTGGCGCAGCAGCCGTAGTAATCCGGCAACTGCTTCTGCCAGTCGCCGGGGAAGAACCTGAGGTCGTGGGGAACAAACGGATTCGAATACCGGTCCGCGTAACCGTTGGGCGAGACGAAGCAGTTGCAATCGTTCTGAAAGTGCGGTTCGAGCTGCGAGACCACCAGCAGGAAGGGCTGATTTGAAGCCTGGCGAATAAATCGCACCGCGCGTTGAGTGAGGAAATCCACGCGATAGACGCCCGAGAAGTGAATGGGCTTGCCGTCGTTGTCGTATAGGTCGCCTTCGTAGGAATGTGAGGTCTTCTCGAGCGCATTGGCGCCTTCCCACAGGTCGTCGAAACCGCCGCGATTGTCGAAGGGGACGGGACCTTCGGGTGGACGGCCGGTTGCGTCAGGGCGCGCCAGGTGCCACTTGCCGATGTAGTTTGCACTGTACCCCGCCCTGCGCAACGTGCCGGCAAGCGTGACCGCGTCGGGAGCGAGGCCCAGAGCGTTTTTCCAGACGCCGTGGCGGTTCTGGTATTGCCCGGTGAAGAGATTGGCGCGCGAAGGAGCGCAGACCGGCTGGTTGACGATGTGCTGGCGGAACAGTGTGCCGCGGCGCGCCATGGCGTCGAGGTTCGGGGTCAGGCCCATCGAATTCAGCCCGTAGGCGCCGACACAATCCCAGCGGAACTGATCGGCAATGAAGATGATGATGTTCGGCTGCTTTCCGGCAGGCGCCGGAGCGTCAGGACCCTTGCCGCCAGCCAGGGCGGGCAGGGCAGCGGCCGCCGCTGAACCCTTGATGAATTCCCGGCGGGTAACGGGCGGACCCGCGTGCAATCCTTCTGATTCGCTCATGTTGAAGTGTCCCCTTTTTGGATGACTGCGAGTTGGCGTGCGATGAACTGGTCAGCCCGCGTGTTTTCCGACTCGGGTGAGCAGATGCGGCGAAGCTCACCCTCCATTTCTATTGCCTTTGTGCGATTCATCAAGGCGAGGTTATGCAGTTCGTTGGGATCGTTGCCGAGGTTGAAAAGCTGGGCGGGCGCGCCGATGTAGTAGATGAACTTCCATTCCTGCTTGCGCACCATGAAGCAACTGGCCGGGACGCCGTGGCCGTGGTACTCGCAGAACAGAACGCGATGGGGGTCGTCAACGGGGATGGATTGCAGCGGACTTCCTGCCCAGGTTGCGGGGCGGCTCGCTTGCACGGCCGTGAAAATTGCCGCTTGCAGGTCCAGGGTGCTGACCGGAGTCTTGACGCGCGCGCCGGGCGTGAATCCCGGGCCGGCGACAATCAGCGGCACGCGGGCGGAATCCTCATACAAGCTGCACTTCCACCACATGCCGAATTTGCCCAGCATTTCGCCGTGATCCGAGGTGTAGGCGATCAGCGTGTTTGCAAGCCGGCCCGAGTGTTCGAGAGCGTCGAGCAATTTGCCGAGCTGGCGGTCCGCCTCCGTCACGCAGCCGAGATAACCGCGCCGCAAACCGCGAACCTGCTCCTCGCTCATTTCGCTCGTCTCGAAGTGGCGTCGCAGAGAAGCGGCAAACGGGTGCCGGGCAGTCGCCTCATCCGCTCCGTAGGGCGGCAGCGTTCCACCGTTCGGATACATGTTCCAAAGCTCCGGAGTGACCATCTGGGGAAAGTGCGGCTTCAGGATGTTCACCGCCAGCGTCCAGGGTTGGCGCAGATTCGGGGCGCGCGTGTTGAGCCAACCGACGGCGGCGTCGACGACGCGATCGTCCGGCGCGAAGGGGTTCTTTTCGGCGATTCCATAGCCTTTGCCCCGCGCTTCTCCCTCGCCGTGCCGCACTGCCACGGGATGGCGCGAAATTGCCGTATCACCGGGCAGCGCACGGTCGCCCGGTAGGATCAGTTCGGAGAAGCCGAGCGTCGAGGCACGATTGTAGAAATCCGTCTTACCCGCGTGGACCGTGTACACGCCCTGATCGCGCAAGACCTTTCCGTAGGTAGGGTAGTCAAACTGAATCACGTTGCAATTGTTATAAACCTGAATATCGTGAACCCATCGGCCGGAAACGAACGCGCCGCGCGAGGGAGCGCAGAGCGGGGAAGGGCAATAGGTGTTTTCGAAAACCGTACCCATGCGGGCCAGGCGCGCCATGTTCGGTGTTTGAATTCCGGTGTGGTAAGGGTCGCCATAGGGCGAGCTGTAGAAGGGATTGTGCTCATCGGACATCAGGATGAGCACGTTTGTGGGTTTCCCCGGCGTTGCGGGCGCTCCACGCCCCGTAATGATGCCCGCGGCCAGTGCACCGGAAGCTTTTCTTAGAAATGCCCTGCGCGTAGGATTCGCCTGAGTCATGGGCCCCGAGAGGTTGGTCCGAATATGGAGTCGAGCTTCCGTGGCCGGGGCGGTTCGTGGCCTGTCGCCCAAAGACGGCTTTCGTTTGCTGGGCAAAGGCTTTGGGCCACAGGGCGAACCGCCCCGACGTATACTTAGAAATAGAACTTCAACGCGAGCTGAATCTGCCTTGGATCGTTCGGGCTGTTCACCGTACTCGTAATCTTGCCAAAAGTGGAGGCCGTGGCAATGCTGGTTCCGCTCGGCGTGCTGAAGTCGGGGTGATTGGTGATATTGAAGAATTCGCCCCGAACCTCCAGCGTTTTTGACTCCGTTACATTGAACTGCTTGAAAAGCGAAAAGTCCAGCCGATGGAATCCCGGCCCGACGGCCTGCGTGGGAGCGCCGCCGAGTGGCGCATAGCTCGACTGTCCAATGGCCGTGGCCGGCGC
>JASIKV010000242.1 GCA_030049455.1 Terriglobia bacterium | reverse complement strand
TTAATTCCCGGATCATCAAAGGCAATGCGGCCCTCGTCCTGCGGATTATGGGTGCGATTGGTGGCGTAAACCATCATCCCGGATTCCGGCCCCACCACCTTATATCCATGCCCTACGCCGGGAGGAATCCGCAGCTTCCAGGGGCGCATCGCACCGATAAAAAGCGTGTTCACTTCGCCGCACGTCGGCGAGGCTTCGCGAAGGTCGCACAAAATGACCTGGAACATCCCGGCCAGCGGAGCCCAAAGGTCGGTTTGTTCAAAATGATAATGAATGGCCTTAATCACGCCGGGATAGGAAAGCGTGAACGAAACCTGAATGCGGCTGCCGGTGGCGGCGTTGAAATCGCGGGCCAATCCGGGCTCGCCGAAGCGAAAGAGTTCTGAGAAACAGCCGCGATCGTCAGGAAACTGCACCAACGGCTCGATCTCAACGCCTTGAATCAATTTCGGGGGGGAGGCGCTGGTGATGACGTCGCCGCAGCCGGTCTGAGGCCGGCCGACAATGACCAGGCGCGTGCCTGCGCGTTCGGCAACCAGTCTGGAGGTGGAGTTGATCGTGCTCATTTGTCAAAGATCCCGGTTACTTCTTTCCTCCGTGAGAAAGAGCTTTTGCCAGCGTGGCATCCCTGCGATCGTAATGCTCGCGAAAGTAGGCCCGATAACCCTTCGAATGCATGCCTCGCACCCAATCGGGGTTTGACGCGTACCATTGAACCGTAAGCTTCAATCCTTCCTCAAGACTGGTCGCAGGTTCCCACCCGAGTTCGCGATGGGCCTTCGAACTATCCAGAGCGTAACGCCGGTCATGACCGGGCCGGTCCTGAACAAAAGTCAGCAAGGACTCCGGCTTCTTCAGCAAGCGCAGAAGGTGCCGGGCGATATCCAGGTTGGGCCACTCGTTGCCTGCGCCAAAATTATAGATTTCTCCCTCGCGGCCTTTGCGCAAAGCTGCATCCAGGCCCGCGCAATGATCCTTAACCCAAATCCAATCCCTCACCTGCATGCCGTCGCCGTAAACGGGAATGCTCTGTCCCTCTGCGGCGCGAGTGAGCATGAGGGGGATAAACTTTTCCGGGTACTGAAAGGGACCGTAGTTGTTGGTGCATCGCGTAATGATAACCGGGAATCGAAAAGTGCGAAAGTGGGCCCGGGCCAAAAGGTCGGCGCCTGCCTTGCTGGCGGCATAGGGGCTGTTGGGCGCGAGGGTTGATTCCTCGGTAAACTTCTCACCTGCCCGGGCGCTGCCATAGACTTCGTCGGTGCTCACCAGCACGAAGCGCTTGATTCCGGCCTCGCGCGCGGCATTCATCAGGCATTGGGTTCCCAGCACGTTTGTCTGAACGAATGCCATCCCGTCCAGAATGCTCCGGTCCACGTGTGTTTCCGCCGCGAAGTGGACCACGGCATCGAAACCCGCGGAAAGGATCTTGCGGACTTTACGAGCGTCGCCGACATCTCCTTTCACAAACGCATAGCGCCGGTCTTTTTCCACATCACGCAGGCTCTCAAGATTTCCGGAATAGGTGAGCTTGTCCAAATTTACAATGGAATCCCGCCGGTAACGGGCCAAAATGTAACGGATAAAATTGGATCCGATGAATCCCGCGCCGCCTGTGACCAGGATTTTCATTTCAGCTCCGATGAATCACAGGAAAAGCTTGCCGGCGCTGGCCCGCTTCAGCCGCGCAATGTCATAAACCCCTGGCGGCGATATTATCACGCCGGTGGCTCAGCCTGGAGGAGTTGACGATCGCCGTCGGCGGTCAATTCCCGGGAAACCTTCTGCCTTATCTCCCAAACCTGCCGGGGATGGGTTGCGACAGCCAGGCAGACCACAAACCATGCCGCGTTGGCGGGAATTCGCAAGTTGAAATCCACCAGGCTGTGCGCGAACAATCCCACTGCGCCCACGGCTCCGCCTAACTGAATCCAGCCCCAGCCGTGTCGCAAGCGCTCGTCCAGCTTGCCAAAGGCCGAACGAAAAAACAGCAGGAGCGATGCCAGGATCAGAAGCGCTCCCGGCACCCCGGTCTCGGCAATCGATTCCAGAACATCGTCATGGGCATGCGTCCAATGCAAATCGGTGGGAAAGGTCAAGTAACCGGGAATGATTCCCTCAAAGCAACCCAATCCGATTCCCCACCAGGGATGGGCTCGAATGATGTGCAGAGTGTCGATCCCCATCTGATAGCGATCGCCGAACGTCGCTTCCAGCGGTTTCGAAGTATCGAAGACCGACCAGCCGCCCTGGTTCACGCGGCCGGTGTTCGACAACCAGTAGAAAGTAGCGGCGGAAATCACAATGACCGCCAATAAAAGGACGAGCGACGACATGGAAACACCGCGCGGGCGCGGCCAGATCAACAGGAATGCCAGCAAGAGTCCTTCGATCCCTATAGCCACCGTACCGCCTCGCGAGCCGCAGATCCATACCGAAGAAATAACCAGCCCAACCCCGCACCAGAGCAGAATTTGAAGGGCGACATTTACGGAACGGGAAAGAATGTAGACCACGGAAATGGGAAGCAGCATTTCCATCAGGCCGGCATAATCATCGTGGTTGACATAAGGACCGAAGGGGCGCACGGGCGAGGCATATTTCCAGTAAATCATCCGTAAGGTCGGCCCCGAAAGATTTTGGGCGATGGCCAGGATGCACAGGGCAAATGCCAGCAGGGTCACGACCAGGCCGAGCCCTTCCAGAGCTCTTCCGTTCCCTCGTTGAGTTACAAGCTGGCCGGCCAGAAAGAAGATGGCCAAATCGGTGATGATTTTCAGGACGGCCTCGCGCGTCGCACGGTGGTCAGTGGTCATTCCCGAGAACAATTGGACCAGGGAGAGAATCAGAAAAGCCAGAAAAGGCAAGTAGAGGGGCGACCAGGTCAGGTTCAGCACACCGCGCTGAGCGCACCCAACGGCCCATAAAACCAAGGCAAGCAGAGAGAGCACCAGTAGCCCCCCCCACGCCCACGGCTGAACGGCTCCAAAGGCCCAAGGCCCCGCGCAAACAGCGGCGATCAAGATGACTCGCGCCATCGCATGAAGAGGCGTCGAGGCTCTTGGCAGAGAGGAGGGTAATTGTGGCGCAGTTGACGGCGTCACTGTGTCCTCGCCCGGCTTGAATCCAATGGAGAGCCTTCCGTCCTGCGAAGAGTTACGTCATTCAACCAGACCGTGCCGGTGATGTCATGCGGATAAGGCTGGTTCTGTGGCCGCCAGAATGAAATCCTCACCGCCTCCGTCTGAGGATGAGTAAGGAACTGAACGTCAACGGCGTGCCACGGGGTGGTGCCCACGGTCGGATCGCTCGTCCTGGGCGGACAATCCGTGCAGCCCACCTCCACGACGCGCAATCGCGGCCCGCTGTCGGAAGTGAGGTTGTCGGACCGAACGTACGCCGACAATTCGTACGAGGTGTCGGGCTTGATGCGAACGATCTGGTTTACCAAGTCGTAATCTGAATTCGTCCCCACCGCGAACTCGATCCGCAGCGACCTAGAACCCTTATACGCAGAAGTGTCAGTGAAATCGAAAACCAAATCGGGGGAATCGTCACTCCGCCAATCAAACCCTGTATCGAGAAGAGGGCCTTCGAAGCCTCCGTCGTACAGAAGATTGTCGGACTGCACCGTCGCCGGCGGGATCACTCCTGCGTGTTGAAGGCTGTCCCACACCCTACCGGCATCGTCGATGCGGTCGTGGTCAAGCAAAAAGTCCAGAAAGGGCTTCACCGCGGCCAAGCTGGGCGAATGGTCAGGGCCGGAGATCATCTGCTCCCAGACACCCATCGCCCCTTCATAATCGGCAGCGGAGGCCAACTGCATCAGGAAAGCAAATCGAGGATTGGCATCCTTGCCGTGAGGAACAACTTCACGGTAAATCGCCAGCGGATCCTGAGTGGCACGCAGGCAGAGCCGGAATGTGTTCCCAAGGTATTCCGGGTCCAGTTCCACAAGCCTGCGGAAGTGAGGAAAGGCCTTCTCCGGCCGATTCGTCAGGAGGTAGTGATTGCCGATCGCCCAAATCAATCCCGGAGTCATGGGGTTGAGCGACCCTGCGCGCTCAAAAGCATCGTCCGAGCATGCCGTGTCGCCAACATCGTCGCAAACTGTGCCCAAATCCGTCCAGAAGTCCCATCGGCGCGGACTGAGCTCGACAGCCTGGTGAAGGTATTTCTCCGCTTCTGCCAGGTCGATGCTGGTGGGATTGTAGGCATAGACCCAGCCAATTCGGTGGACCAAATCGGGATTGCCCGGGTCCTGTTGCAGGGCCTTTCGCAGATCAGTGGGGGAAAGGCTGTCGGCTTGATACGTGACCCAGGCAACAAGAATTCCCCTTTGCGCGAGCCAAACGCTCCCGGCAAGAATGGGGAGCAAAAACAGGACCGCTCGCCACCAGGGGCGCAGGGACCAGGTGTGGACTCGCGATGAATTATACGGCTGCCAGGCCCTCTCGCCGGGAAGGTCAGGGTTGGTGTATTGACTCATGTCGTGAGGTTCCCCGGAATCGGCGCTTCGCGGACAAGGGAAAGCCTGTAAACGTGTGACCTCAGCAGAAACCTGCCTTCGCGAGCGCCGCCGCCTTCATGAGGAGGCGCTCCTGCGGGTCATTCCTTGCTCAAGCGGCCGCCCCCGGATGAATGCGTTGGGTTCGACACCGTAATATCGTCGTAGTAGCCCTGGTGGTATGGACCGTAGTAATAGCCGTAGTAGGTATCGAAGCGCATGTCCACCTTATTGAGGACCATTCCCAGCACGCGCGAGCCGGCGTTTTCCAGAATGCGATGCGAGCGGGTCAGCGCTCCGCGCGAAGTGGCTCCGGAGGAGACCACCAGAATGACTCCGTCCACCAGAGCGGAAAGCACCACGGCATCCGTCACCAGCAGCAGCGGCGGAGAGTCGATGACCACATGCGTAAATCGCTTCATGAGACTTTTGAGCGTCGCCTCCATCATGTTCGAGGAGAGCAACTCCGCCGGGTCAGGGGGTCGCGGACCGGCGGGCAAGACCCATAGATTGGGGACGCGATCATACTGGATCAGCACTTCATCCAGGGAGTGAGCGCCCGTCAGGAAACTGCTCAAACCTTTCTCATTGGGGATTCCCATGGTCTTGGCGATGCAGGGGCGGCGCAAATCCGCGTCCACGATCAGAACCTCGCCACCCCTTTGGGCAAAAGACATCGCCAAATTGGAGGCAATCGAGGTCTTCCCTTCCCCGACCTGAGGGCTGGTCACCAGCATGCTCTGCGGCGGACGGGGCGCCGTGGAGAGCAGAACGGAGGTCCGCAGACTGCGGAAGGATTCTGCCAGCACGGAGGACGGCCGCTTCAGGACGGCCAATCCCACACTGTCTCCCGCACCCGGACCGAGGGCCCGGCCCGCGGAAGGAACTTCTCGCCGGTGTCCATCTCCTTCTGACGGGATCACCGCCAGGGCCGGAGCGTTGACCAATCTTTCCGCCTCCTCCGTTGTTCTCACCGAACTGTCCAAAGCTTCCTGCACGAATCCCAGGGTAATTCCCAGAATCAGCCCGATGATGATGCCCACGGCAACATTGCGCCGGCGGTTGGGGCGAATGGGACGAAGGGGCGGAATGGCCTGGTCAATAATCTGGACGTTGGGAGCCTGCAAGGTTGCTGAAAGCGTGGCATCATTCAGCCGTTGCAAAAGGGTTTGGTAAAGTTGCTGGTTAATCTCAAATTCCCGCCTCAGAATATTGTGGTCAATCATGCGCTGGTTCAGCGCGCTAACCTGCTCGTTCTCCTTCGATAAAGCATTGTTCAAAAGCTTTTCGCGATCCTCCGCCGCGAGGTAATCATTATGAAATTTTTCGATTGTCCGCTTGTGGTTGTCGTCCAATAAGGACTGTACTTGCGCAAGCTCGTCCCGCAGCCTCAAGACCTTGGGAAAATTGGGACCGTACTGCCCAAGGGCTTCGGTGTAATCCGCCTTGATGTCGGCAAATCGCTCTTCCAGGTGCAGGAGAACCGGGTCCTGAATGATCACGCCGACCTGCCCTTGGTTATCTTTGGCGAACTCGTAGAGTGATTCCTTCTGAATCCGGTCGCTTTCCGCGGCCGCAAGGTCCTTGTTCAGTTGGTCCAGCCTTTCATCATCGATGGTCTGCTTGTCGCCAACGTTGACAATAAGGTTTTGCCGCTCATAGTCGATCAAGGCTTGTTGCGATTTTTCCACGCGGGATTTCAAGTCCGCCAATTGCTGCTCCATGGCGCTGGAGGCCCGGCGGGTAAAATCGTATCGTGCCTGAATACTGAACTCGATGTAGTTGTTGATGAGGTGATTGACGATGTTGGCGGCCAGTTCAGGACTTCCGCACTCGTAGCCTACTGCGATGATGCGTGTGTCCTTCACCAGGTCCACGTGGGTGCCCGCCTTGAATTCCTCAATCAAGGCAGTCTTGCGCGCGCCCGCGATTTGCGACGCGGACTTGCCCGAATCCTTGGGGGAGCCGGGCGGCGCCGGTTCATGGTCAAGTCCCAGTTGCTCCATGGTCGTCCAGGCCAGACTGTCGCTTTGCAGAACCTGCATCTGAGTCGTCAGGAAGGAGAAATCCTCCACCGGGGTTTGGTTATAGACGGTACTCAGGCTGGTAAGTTGGGGGTAGTCCGTTTCTACTTCCACGCTTGCCGTCGCCTCATAAACAGGCGCCATTTTGAAACTGTAAATCCCTGCTAAAATGGCGACCACTACGGTGGCGGTAAGAATCGTTCCCAGGCGCTTTACCAGGATGTCCCAGAAGGTGGCGAACGTAATGTGCGGCTCACCCCGCTCGCGCTCCATTTCCAGCGTCGCCGGGGCCAGACCGTTGATCCGCTGGGGCAGGGGCCGCTCAATGGGCGATAACATGTTGTCTTCAGACACCTTCCAACTCCCTCAGCTTGTTTGAATTGCGGAACTCCCTCGGCTACTTCACACTCTAGTGGTAAATCATCAGGGCAGCCCCGCCCTCCGTCGCCATCGATTCGGCCGAAGCGACAGAGGCGTGCAGCGCCTTCAGACCCGCACTCTCGGGAACGAAAAGAATATCGTCGGCCTTCATCCTAATGTCCTCGCTTTGACCCCTGACCATCGCCTTGATGTTGACGGGAATTTGTTCTCGTTTCTCATCGGGCGCCCCCGGTTCCCGTCGCAGGATGGTGATGCGCTTCCTTTTTGCAATATTGTTGACATCCCCCGCCAGGGCCAGGGCCTTCAGTACCGTCATATGCTGCCGGGCTTCGTCCAGAACGTATCCGCCGGGGCGGTTCACTGCGCCTAGAACGTAAATCAACTGCGCGCGAGGAACGGTAACGCGATCCCCCGGGTAAAGAAGGATGTTGGTGGTATCGTTACCGGTCTCCACAAGCTTTCGAATGTTCAACGTAAAAGTCTGTCCTGGTGGGGGCGCATTCGCAGCGCCCGGTTCGGCGCTTTCCAGCAAGTCGGCGCGCGCGCCCATGTCCCCACGCATGACGATGGCATCGTTCCCCGCGTTATCCGTCAGCCCGCCAGCCTTCACGAGAATCTCAAGCAGTCTCGTGGGGCCGTAAAGCGGGTATACCTGCGGGTTCCTGACTTCGCCAGTCACCAGTACGGAATGTAGTCGCGTTTCCAAAACAGAGATCGATACCTGGGCATTGGTCACCATGCCGGTATCATGAAACTTGCTGGCGATGAGGTGCGAAAGTTGACCCAGCGTCAAGCCGGCAGCGTAGATCGGCTCCGGCAGCAGAGGCAGGGACAGGTATCCGTTCGAACCCACCCGGTAAGACCGGCTGACCTCAGGGACATCGATCACATAGAGGTCCAACAGGTCTTCGGGGCTCACCACATAATCCGAGCCGGTAATGGCCATGGGCGCAGGTGAGGCCGCCGGAGAGGGTGATTCCTTCGATGCGGCAATTGATTGTGGCGCTGGGGCAGCAGGGTTTTGCTGCGCCATAATCCCCTTCATACCGGCAATTTGGAAAAACGCCACCACACATACTCGCGCTGGAACTTTCCAGCGTGAAGTCCGAACTCTTCCCTCCTGCTCTGCCACCTGCACCACCTTTTAATGTTATTTCCCCGACCTTCGTTCTCTTTCACGGCAGCGGATTCATGTAGTCAGGTTTGGCCGAATGCGTCGGCTCGCAATGCCGGATAAGTTTAGTTTAATGTATCAGTGCCTGACCCGAAACAGTACGACAGTACCCCTTAAACTGAGCGTGGCTAGCTGCTGGTTTTGCAGCTTCGTGGGCTCTTAACGGGCACAGAGCGTCAGTGGCGGGGCTAGTCGCCTTCCTGAACACATTCATTAGGGCTACGGAAATGGCGTAGCGTTGAGATTCCGGCTAGTATTGCGCAACAAATATGTCGCCTTTTAGTATAGGTTGACTGCCTGTGAGAGTCAAGCAAGGCAGGACTTTGGTAGTGGGGCAGTTTGACTTCCGTAGGGGCGGGGCTTGTCCCCGCCCTTCAATCCAGGGCACCCGCAAGGGGTGCCCCTACTTCGAAATTTCAAATTGACCCACTACTAGGACGATCGACGCCGCTGTTCTGCATGCCCCTTAAATCTTCGCCGCGCATGGCGTCGCTCCAGGGCCCTTCGCATGTAAACCTTAATATGTAGCCTTAGCAAGGGCTAGGCTGCCAGCTAGTTTACCAAGTGATTTCGCGCACCCGCGGGAAACATGCATGCCGGGGCACGGGCCTTTCCGCCCAGATCCGGTCAATATTGCATTTGGAGGCGACCATCAATCGAGCTCGAACTGCCTTCCCCAATCATCCTTCTCTTCCAGCTTCCGCTGATCTTTCTTGTCCAGGCAAAAATTCCCCAGGACCAATAAATCCATGTCAGTCCTCATGAAACAGCGAAAGGCATCCTGCGGCGTGCAGACAATGGGTTCACCGCGAACATTGAAGCTCGTATTCACGACCAGGCCATATCCGGTGAGCTTTTTGAATTCTTGGATAAGCTCCCAGAAGCGGGG
>JASIKV010000241.1 GCA_030049455.1 Terriglobia bacterium | reverse complement strand
CGGCACGCCGCGGCCCGTGTGGTTCGGACACAGAATAATGTAGGAAGCGCGCGCGGGCAGGCGCTGAAACACCGCACCAGCTACCAATCCCGAGTACATGTAGCCCGCGTGGGGAACCATGCAGCCAATGATCGTTTCGTCCTTATGCCCGGCATCCGATTCCGCCGCGAGATAATGGTCGAGCTGGCGTTCCAGAACGTCAGGATTGGCGGGATAAAAACGCCCCGCCACGGCCGGACGTCGGACCAAAGGCTGAGTCATGCGGAAATCGTAAGCGCCTCAAAGGCGAGAGTCAAGCGGGCCACAAAAGCAGAGGATGAAGTATGAAGTGAGAAGGGAAAAGGCTGAAAGTGTGACCGCTCCATCTTGAAGGCATGGGGCAGAGCAGCGCAAATAGAAACTTGTCGCTATGTTTTTTATCCTTTACCTTTTAACCTTCACACTTCAGCCTTCAGTCTATTTCGCCTTGCTGGGGGGCGCGGCATCGGGCATATACATGTGGAATTCTCCCGGCAGGTGGGTGTGCTCGAATTGGATCGTGGTGTGATGGATGCCGAAATCATGGGCCAGCATTTCGTTAATCTGGTGGCAGATTCGTTCACTTTCCGAGGTGGGCATGTCCAGAATGTGGACGTGGCAGGAAAGCGCGTGGGAGTGCGACCCCAGGCTCCAGATGTGCACGTCATGAACTTCGCGAACTCCCGCCACGCCGAGCATGGCGGCGGCCACGCCTTCCAGGCTCATACCCTTGGGCAGGCTTTCGAGCAGGATGTTGGTGGAATCGGTGACGATGCCGATGGCTGACCATAGTATCAGCCCGGAAATCAGGAATCCGAGGGCAGGGTCGATGATGGAGTTCCCGGTCGTGCGGATCAACTCCGCGCCGGCGATGATGGCTACATTGGAGAGCGCGTCGCCGAGGTTGTGAATGAATACCGCGCGCAGATTCAGATCGCTGCGCTCGCTCGCCAGCCCCCAGGAAATCCCGCCGTTCACCGCCAGTGCGATGAATCCCACCACCAGCATCGCTCGGGAAGCCACAGGCTCCGGGTGAACGATGCGTTCGTAGCCTTCGAAGCAAAGGTAGATCGCCACCGCCAGCAGCAGCAGGGCATTGACAAACGCCACCAGCACGCCCGCGCGCTGATAGCCGAAAGTCTTGTGGCGATCGGGCGGCCGCCGCTCAAAATAAAGGGCGATCCAGGAGAGGATGAGCGAAGGAACGTCGGTCAGATTGTGCCAGCCGTCGCTGACCAGGGCAAGGCTGTGAGACATCCGCCCGGCCACCATCTCCGTTGCCACGAGGGCAAGGGTGACCACCAGCGCAATGCGAACCACCCAGCTCGCCGAATCCCCATGAGGGTGATGGTCGTGGTGGTGGTGTGAATGCACGGTGTTCAGACCAGCTTGGCGGTCAGGCTGATTTGCGCGGCGGCCAGCACTTTGGACACCGGGCAGCCCTTCTTAGCATCGTCGGCAAATTTCGCGAACGTGGCGGCATCGATGTTGGGAATCTGCGCTTCCGTATTCAGCTCAATGCGCGTAATGCTGAAGCCTTCGCCTACTTTCTCCAAATGCACGGTGGCCGTGGTGTGAATGCGCGTGGGAGTAAATCCGCCCTTGCCTAAACCTGCGGAAAGGGCCATGGAAAAGCAGCCGGCGTGCGCCGCGGCAATCAGTTCCTCGGGGTTGGTGCCCTTGCCGCTCTCAAATCGCGAGGCAAACGAATACGGTCCTTCGTAGGCGCCGCTGCCCAGCTTCATCGTTCCATTTCCCTCGCGTAAACTCCCCTTCCATTCCGCTTCTGAAGTGCGTGCTGCCATGCTGTTGTACTCCTTATCGTGGGATTCAATCAAAGTTGTTCAGTATAACACCGAAGGGGGAACGGTGGCGCGACCGGCGATGGAGAGCCCATGCCGTCCGGTTGAGAGTGGACGTCTTCTTGTCTGCAGGGAAGTGCGGCGCCCGGCTATAGGGTCTATCGCCAACAGACGAGTTTCAACTCTGTCATCTCTTCCACGACGAACTGCGGCCCTTCGCGACCGATGCCGCTCTTCTTGACGCCTCCGTAAGGCATGTGGTCGGCGCGATAGGCGGGCACGTCATTGATCATCACGCCGCCCACGCGCAATTGGCGGGCGGTTTCGAAGGCTTTGGCAATGTCACGCGTGCAAATGCCGGCCTGCAGGCCATAATCGCTGGCATTGATGGCTTTGATGGCATCAGGCAAGTCTCGGTAAGAGTGCAATGCCACGACGGGGCCGAACGCCTCGCGGCAGCAGAGTTCCATGTCGGGTGCAACGTCGCTGACAATCGTCGGTTCGAGCGTGGAATTTTGCCGCACGCCTCCGGTCAGGACGCGGGCACCGCGCGCGCGAGCGTGATCGATCCATTCTTCCACACGTTTTGCTTCGCCCAGTGTAATCAGGGAAGAGATATCGGTAGTCTCCTCGAAGGGATGCCCGATTTTCAGACTTTGCGTCGCGGCGACAAATCGCTCCGTAAAGGTCTTCTCAATGGACTCGTGCACGTAAATATTCTGCACGGAGATGCAGACCTGTCCGGAATGTGAATAGCTTCCCACCACGCAGCGGGGAACCAGCAGGTCGAGGTCGCAATCGGGTTCAAGAATCACCGAGGAATTTGAGCCCAGTTCCAAGGTCACGCGGCGCAGGCCGGTTTGGGCGCGGATTTCTTCGCCCACGGGAACGCTGCCCGTGAAAGTCACCATGGCCACGCGCGGGTCGGTGGTGAGCAGCGGCCCGATCTTTGTCCCAGAGCCGGTAATCACGTTGTAGGCGCCGGAGGGAGCGCCCGCCTCCTGAATCAGCCGCGCCAGGCGAAGCGCGCTGAGGGGAGTGTTCGCGGCGGGCTTGTGAACGACGCTGTTTCCCGCGGCGAGCGCGGGGCCGATCTTGTGCAGAGCGAGATTCAAGGGGAAATTGAAAGGCGTAATCGCGGCGATCACGCCCAAAGGCTCGCGCACGGTCATCGCCCAACGGCCTTTGCCGATGGGAGCCGCTTCCATGGGAATGACTTCGCCGCGAAGGCGCCGGGCGGCGTCCGCGGAGGCGAGCAGGGTCTGCTGGCTGCGCTCGACTTCAAGGCGCGCTTCGCGAATGGGCTTACCGGTTTCACAGCAAACCAACTGGGCAAAGTCCGCGCCGTCGCGGACCAGCAGGTGGCGCATGCGGTCGAGCAACTCGCCGCGCTCGTACTGGGTGAGCTTCGCCATGGCCGCGCCGCCTGCTTCCGCTGCCGCGAGAGCACGCTCGACGGTTCGAGCATCGGCGTCATAAACCTCGCCGACGGGAGTGCCATCGAAGGGGAGTTGCACAGTGCGCGGCGCGCCGGTGCGCACCCACTCATCCCCAATTAACATGGGGAATTCCTTCTTGTCGATGGTGGCTGTCGTCATGGGTTGCACTCCTTAATCGCTCGCTCTCCACGGTGGGGAGCGCCAGCCCACGCCGGCGACCTTCAACCTATCACGGGAGGGCCGACCTGCCGGGAAAGAGTGGTCGGGGCGCCCAGATTTGAACTGGGGACCTCTTGGTCCCGAACCAAGCGCGCTACCAGGCTACGCTACGCCCCGATCGAATCTGTGGCCAGTGCCGAGGGGTCAGTGGACAGAGAGGGCAGCATCTAGTCGTTCGAAACTCGCCACTTGCAACCAACCCCTTGCCCACATTCTTAATTGGTCGGGACGGCCAGATTTGAACTGGCGACCCCTTGCACCCCAAGCAAGTGCGCTACCAGGCTGCGCTACGTCCCGAAAAGGACAGTGGTTAGTGGGTAGTGGTGGTAAGCGACTTGAGAAAGGGTGGGCGATTGCCCGCCGGTTCTAACCACTCAACACTGGCCACTAACCGCTGTATTCACTCACGCTAGCACTTCCGTGAAAGCATTGTCAATATCGTCTGCAACTCCTGGCGAATGGCGTGGAGCTGCGCCGCGTCAACGGACGATTGAAACATATGCCGCTGTTCTGCGTGGGATTTTCCTTCGCCGGCCAAATGGCGGCGTGCTCCTTGAATGGTAAAGCCCTTTTCATAGAGCAGCCGGCGAATCTGGAAGATCAGCTCCACGTCTTTGCGGCGATAAAGCCTGTGTCCGGACTTGCCCTTCACGGGCCGCAGCGACGGGAATTGAGTTTCCCAGAAGCGCAGCACGAAGGCCTTGGTGCGCGTCAGTTCGCTTACCTCGCCGATGCGGAAATAGAGCTTGTCCGGAATCGCCACTTCTGTGGGATGAGCGGGGATCAAGCGCGCAGCGCGGCCTCGGGCCATGTTTCACAGATTACGCAGATTTCCGGCAATAGGCAAGCGCGGGTAGTGCGCTAAGTCTGCGTTGCCGTTTGCTTGGCATCGCTGGGCCATGGTACACCTCCTTCATCATTCCTCTTGAATACAGTTATCGCCTTTCTGAGTTGCTTGATTCTTGTATGTAGTTGATTTAACTCAGCTTGTGCCTTTTCTGCTGCCTCTGCCCAAGGCGACGTGTATTTATTGTGTGTATATGCAGAATTTTCTTGACATGTGTATTCAGGCATGTGTATACTCCTTGGCATTATGACGAACGAGATTTTTTCTAAGGCGCTGACGGATGCTCAGCAACAACTTCGAGAGGCCATTTTCGAGCGAGACAAAGTGGTGGGAGATTGGAATGCTCGAATACTTCAACTCCAAAACACAGTGCGGGCACTTTCCACTCTTTTGCAACA
>JASIKV010000240.1 GCA_030049455.1 Terriglobia bacterium | reverse complement strand
CCCATGACCAGACTTTTCCACGAATAGCGCACGAAATCCTCCTTCGCGTCCCCACAAGCGCCGCCGGGGGCATTCGATGACGGGAGAGATTTTCGGTGTCCTCATGGCGAAGAATTCTACAGATGGGGAAATGGTGTCAAGGTCTCTTTTGAACAGGTCCGCCCACCCGCTGCCGAGGATGTTTCTCACGTTCGGGCGCGGGCGGGAGTAGAATCGATAACCTCGCGGGTGTGCAGAGAAATCGGAGTCACCCGCGTCAGAGCATGAGCGCTGAGCGCCCCAAACTCGCGGCCATCACCACCACCTACTTCAAGTATTCGCACGGGCAAAACATCATTGACCGCTTCCTTTACGGCTACGGGTGGAAGGGCACGCACTATCATCCGCCCATGGACGTGGTGGCGCTTTACGTCGATCAAGTCGGCCAGGGCGACCTGAGCCACGAGCGGCCGCAGCAGTTTCCCTACCTGAAGATTTATCCCTCCATTGCCGAAGCGCTCACGCTGGGCGGCAGCAAGCTGGCCGTGGACGGCGTCGTGGTGGTCGGCGAGCACGGCAATTACCCGAAGAATGAAAAAGGCCAGACCGAATATCCGCGCTGGGAATTCTTTCAGCAAGTCATCAAAGTGTTTAAAGACAGCGGCCGGTCTGTGCCCATGTTCAATGACAAGCACTTGTCGTGGAACTGGGACTGGGCAAAACAAATGGTGGAGACGGCGCGCGAAATGGGCTTCGCCTACATGGCCGGTTCGAGCCTGCCTGTCACCTGGCGGATTCCCTCGGTCGAAATGCCGCTCGGCTCGCGCATTCGCGAGGCCGTGTGCGTGGGGTACGGCGGCGTGGACAGCTACGATTTCCACGGGCTCGAAACGCTGCAGTGCATGGTGGAGCGGCGCGAGGGCGGCGAGACGGGAGTGAGGTGGCTCCAGGCGTATCGCGGCGACAAGGTGTGGGACGCGCTGCGCGACGGCCTGTGGTCGCGCGGTTTGATGGAGGCCGCCCTGTGCCGCAGCCACACGCTCACTCCGGCGCGCGAGGGGTTCAACGACATTCTTCCCACCGATGACGACCTGCGCCGCCTGGTGAAGGAACCCGTCGCCTACCACTACGAACACAACGATGGTCTGCGGTGCACGCTGCTTCTGCTGAACGGCGTGGTGCGCGACTTCAATTTCGCCGCCGATGTGGAGCACCATCGCTCAAGCTCGGTGGTCTACGAGCCGCTGGTGAAGGACTTTAATTTCGCGGCGGATTTGGGCGGCAGTCAACCGTTCTCAACGCAGATGTACCTGCCCATGCCCGACGGGCGCACCACGCTGCCCAATTTTTTCAATCCGCTGGTGAACAACATGGAAAAAATGTTTCTCAGCGGCAAGCCCACTTATCCGGTCGAGCGCACGCTGCTGACCACGGGACTGGTGGCCGCGGGCATGGAAAGTCTGTACCGCCAGCAGGCGCGCTACGAGACGCCGCACCTGGCCATCAGCTACCAGCCCACTCGCGAGTCGACCTTTATGAGGGACTAAGATGAGGGCCAATATGAGGAAATGGCCGATGCTGACGCGAAGAGAATTTCTCCAGACTAGCGCCGCGGCGGCGGGGCTTGCGGCCCTCGGCGCGGACGCTGCGCCCAAACGCCTGGCCATCATCACCACGATTTACAAGTACCTCTCGCACGGCCAGCACATCGGCGATCGATTTCTGGTCGGCTACCCCTACGCCGGGGAGTGGCACAAGCCCAACATCAAAGTGGTCTCGCTTTATGTCGACCAGAAGCCCGAGGGCGACTTGAGCGAGGCGCGCGCGAAGGAATTTGGCTTCCAGGTTTATCCGACTATTGCGCAGGCGCTCTGCTGCGGCGGCAAGGAGCTGGCGGTTGACGCCGTGCTGATCATCGCCGAGCACGGCGATTATCCGCGGAACGAAAAGGGCCAGATTCTTTATCCGCGCTACGAGTTTTTCCAGCAGTGCGCAGAGGTGTTCAGGGGTAGTGGGCGGTCCGTGCCCGTCTACAACGACAAGCACTTGTCGTACAGCTTCGCGAAGGCGCAGGAGATGGTTCAGACCTCGCGCCGCATGCGCTTCCCCATGCTGGGAGGGTCGTCGCTGCCGGTCACGTTCCGCTTGCCTGAGCTTGAGCTTCCCCTCGGCTGCGAAATCGAAGATGCCTTGATGGTAGGCGAAGGCGGCTCCGACGCCATGGACTTCCACGCGCTTGAAGGTTTGCAGTGCATGGTGGAACGGCGCGGGCGCGGTGAAACGGGTGTGAAGGCCGTGCAATTGCTCGAGGGCGACGACGTTTGGCAGGCGGGCGAGGACGGCCGGTGGTCGAAGGACCTGCTGATCTCCGCGCTCTCCCGCAGTGACACGCCGCTGGGTACTGACGAAACCGAAGCCCGGCCTGAAGATTTAGTCAGCTCCGGCCAGTTGCCGAAAATCGTTCCAAACCCCGCCGCGTATTTCATCGAGTATCGCGACGGCTTTAAGGCCACACTGCTGATGCTCGACGGCGCACTGAAAGATTTTAATTTCGCCGCGCGCGTGAAGGGCCTGCCGGGATTTCAGGCCACGCAGTTCTTCCTGACTCCCGTTCCCAACGTCACCTATTCGGCCTGCCTGGTGCATGGAATCGAGCAGATGTTTGAAACGCGCGTGGCGCCTTACCCCATCGAGCGCACGCTGCTGGTAAGCGGCATCCTGGAAAG
>JASIKV010000239.1 GCA_030049455.1 Terriglobia bacterium | reverse complement strand
CGGCTTCATCAATCGCTGACGCTGCAGGCTCCTGCAACAGGTCTGACTCAGGCTCAACGACGTCAATGGGTTCAGATTCAGCCATGACCTTCCCCGCAGTTTGGGTCTCGACTTCAGGCTCGACTTGCTCAGGAGCCTGGGGGGCGGTCTCAACAGGCCGCGCTTCTAAACCTGCGGCGCTTTCGCCGAAGTCTTTCGTGGCCGGTTCCACAAGCTGGTCGACGCTGGACCCATGACCGGCGGATGCAGGCTCACTTACACCCGGTTCAAGCTGAGTCGTTGCCGCCTCCGGCATTTCGGCGGCCGCCTCCGAGTGTTTCCTTTCCAATACCGGAGCCGCCTGCAGGGTTACTTTGCCTTCCCAAACTTCACGGTCAAGTTTCTTGACCAGCTCCTTAAACACGCGGCCGCGCTCTTCGTAATCCTTGAATTGATCGAAACTCGAACACGCCGGCGCGAGCAACACGGTATCGCCGGGTTGCGCGTGGGCAAAGGCTTTGCTGACGGCCGTGGCAAGGTCGCCCGCCTGCACGAGTTCCGTCGAACCGGAGAGTTGCGCGGCAATCGTGCGCGCCGCGGCGCCGATCAGCAGGATTTCGCGCACACGATTCTTGATGAGCGGCAAGAGAGGCGTGTAGGGCGCGCCTTTGTCCTTGCCGCCCAGGATCAGGTGAACGCCGCGCTCAAAGGCGCCCAGGGTTTTCACGGTCGCATCGACGCTCGTAGCCTTGGAGTTGTTGAAGAACTGCACGCCAGCAATTTCGCGCACAAATTCCAGGCGGTGCTCGACGGCTTTGAACTCGCGCACGGCTTTGCGAATGGCCGTGAAGTCCGCGCCCAGCACGCACGCCGCGGTGGTGGCCGCCAGCACGTCTTCCAGATTAAAATCGCCGCGCAAGGGCACTTCACGCGTTTCGAACAGCATGCGCTCCAAGTGGCGTACCCGGTAATAAACCCCGCCCCCGGAAACGAATACGCCGCTCGGCAATTCGCGCTTTCGGCTGAAAAACACCGGGCGGCTGTGAACTTCCGCGCGCAACCCCGCCACCCAGGGATCGTCCGCGTTCAACACGGCGAAATCTTCCTCACTCTGATTGCGGAAAATCCGGCGTTTGGCCTGCGCGTAAGCTTCCAGGCTGGGATGCCGGTCCAGGTGGTTGGGCGAGAGGTTCAGCATCACCGCAACCTGCGGGCGCAAATCATGAATGGCCTCCAGTTGAAAGCTGCTCAATTCGGTAACGAATTTTGTGCCGGGCTGGGCGCGCCCCACCGCCGAGCTCAAGGCGTTGCCGATGTTACCGCCCACAAATGTCGGAAATCCGGAGGCCGAGAGCATGTCGCCGAGCAGGGTAGTGGTGGTGGTCTTGCCGTTTGATCCCGTGACGCCCACCATGGTTCCAGTCAGAAACCAGGTGGCCACTTCCACCTCAGGATAGATGGGGATGTTTCGCTGGCGCGCAGCTTCCAGCTCCGGCAGATCCCAAGGCACCCCAGGGCTGATGACGATGGCCTGGTGACTGAGGAAGGTTTCCTCCCTCTGCACGCCCAGCTCCAGGCCGACCTTGTCTTTGATCAGCTCGGACAGCGCGTCGCGGAATTCACCGGGCGGCTTGCGGTCCGTCACGGTGACAATCGCGCCCCGGCGCGCCAGAATGTGCGCCGCCGCCAGCCCGCTGCGGGCCGCACCCACCACGAGAATGCGTTTGCCTTCAACTTCCATGGGTCACTCGAAATTCGAAAATCGCCCTCTTACCTCTTGTCTACCGCAACTTTAATGTGGTTAAAGCAAAAAGCGCGAAGATTAATGCCGCGATCCAGAACCGCGCGATGATTTTTGATTCCTGCCAGCCGCAAAGCTCGAAGTGGTGATGCAGCGGCGCCATTTTAAAGATTCGTTTGCCGCGCGACTTGAATGAAGCAACCTGCAGAATCACGGACAGCGCTTCGACCACGAAAATCCCGCCGATAAAGGGCAGCAGCAGTTCCTGCTTTACCAGCACGGCCACGACGCCCAGCGCTCCGCCCAGGGCCAGCGAGCCCACATCCCCCATGAAGATTTCCGCAGGATAGGCGTTGTACCACAGGAACCCCAGGCTGGCGCCCACCATGGATCCGCAAAAAATCGTAAGCTCAATGACGCCGGGCAGATGTTCCAGGTCGAGATACTCGGAGAACACCGCATGACCGGAGACGTAGGTCAGGATGGTCAGCGCGCCCGCGGAAATTACCAGGCAGCCGATGGCCAGGCCGTCCAATCCATCTGTCAGGTTGACGGCATTCGACGAACCTACCAAAACCAGAATAACAAAGAACAAAAAAGGAAGGAAAGCCAGGGGGTACGTCCAGATATTCCCCAAGAATCGCGTGATGAGCAGCGCCGGATGGATGTGCTTGAAGAAAGGAAAAGTGAGCGAGGTCGAATAGAGGCCGCGCGCCGAAAGCGAAATCAGGATAATTCCGAAAATAAAGCTTACCAGGATTTGCAGCCAGAATTTTCCCCTCGGCGTAAGCCCCTTGTTCTGGCGCCGCCGGACTTTCTGATAATCGTCCCAGAAACCTATTCCTCCAAAGGCAAGTGTGGTGCACAGAGCGAGCCACACGTAAATGTTGGTCAGGTCTGACCAAAGCAGCGTGGGAATGACGATGCAGAGGACGATCAGCACGCCGCCCATGGTGGGTGTCCCGGCTTTGGTGTGGTGCGCCTGCGGTCCGTCTTCGCGAATGTATTGGCCAATTTGAAATTCCTTGAGCTTTCCGATCAGCCACGGACCCAGGATGAGGGAGAGCAGCAGCGCCGTGATGCTTGCGTAGGCGGTTCTGAAAGTAATGTAGTGAAAAAGGTTGAAAACGTGGAACTCTTGATGCAGCCGGAGGTAGAGGAAGTAGAACATGAGTTTAGGAATAAATCGAAAATCGAATTGCGAGCATTAATTCTTTTTCCGCATCATCGCCCGAATGGGCTCGTTGTCGCAAAACACCTGCCAGACCGCAATTTTTCCCTCGTTCACTACGGCGCGCCAGGCGGCCGGGCATTTCCAGAAATTCTCCTTCTTGAGCGAACCGTCCTGCGTAAAGGTTCCCTGTGCGGCGCCGAACATGGCCACCGTCTCGCCCTGCGCAAAAATCTCCTCATGAGAGACCCTGTAGTCAGGCACCATCTTGAAATAGCCTTCCCAGGCTGCGCGCAATTTGTCTCTCCCCTCGACCCGCATTCCCATCGAGTCGATAAAAGCGGAATCGGAAGTGAGCATTGCGGCGATTCCAACCGGGTCGCGAGCGTTGATGAGTTGCTCAAACTTTAGAACGACGTCGATTGGATTCGCGGCCATCAGTCTCCCGGTTCGGGCGCTGCCATGCCCGGTTGGCCCTGCTTCGAGTGATGTGTTGCCTGTGACGACTGTCCCCTAAGCAATTCAATGACCGTTTCCAGATGCACTCCCCGCGAACCCTTCACCAGTATCAAATCGCCGGGCGAAACGAGGGTCCGGCAGAAATCCGCTGCCGGCTTCGCGTCCGGGAAAAAGCGAGCGCGCGAGGCGGGCATTCCTCCCTCGACGGCGCCTTCCACGATGAACCGCGCGTCACCCTGAACGCCAAGCACCTGCTCGACGCCGCTCTGGGCGCACTTGCGGCCGACTTGGCGATGCAGGTCCGGCGCGGTGGGCCCGAGCTCCAGCATTTCACCCGCCACCACGATTCGACGGCGCGCCCCCGGCCACGCCGCCAGCGCCTCCAGCATGCGCTCCATGGCCAGGGGATTCGAATTGTAACTGTCGTTGATGACCGTAATCCCGCTGGGGAGTGTAAGAATTTCACCCCGCTGGTGTAAATTTTGAAAGCTGGCCAGCGCCTCGCTGATTTCCTTTGTCCCGATGCCGAACTGGCTGGACGCGGCGATGGCAGCCAAGGCGTTTTGGACATTGTGCCGGCCAGGCAGGGGCAGCGAGAATTCTAGCTGGCCGTCAGGCTTCGAAGCCCTCACAAAAGTTCCCATCCCCTGCTCAGGCTGGACCTCCGTGGCGCGGAAATCCGCTCTCGGCGAAAAGCCAAAAGTCACCACGCGTCCGGGGAATCCTTCGCTGAACCTGCTGACGCGCTCATCATCGGCATTTAGAACGGCGACGCCATCCGGGCCGGTGGTCGCCAGGTAATCGATCAGCTCGCGTTTGGCGCGGGCGATGGCGTCCACCGAATCGAAAAACTGAAGGTGCACCGCGGCAACGTTGGTCACCACGCCGATTTGCGGCTCGGCCAGGCTTGCCAGGCGGGCGATTTCGCCGGAAGCAGACATCGCCAGTTCCACCACCGCCGCCTCGTGCTCAGGATCGAGCTTCAGAAGCGCGAGCGGCAGCCCAAAATCGTTGTTCAAATTTCCCGGAGAGCGCAGCACGCGAAACCGCCGGCTGAGGATTTCGGCGATCATTTCCTTCGTGGTGCTTTTTCCGGCGCTGCCCGTCACTGCGATCAGCCGCTTGCCCCACTTGCGCCGAACTTCCCGCGCAAGCGTTTGCAGGGCGCGGAGCGTGTCACCGACGGGCAGCAGGAACTCCCGCCAAATGTCGGCAACGCCGGCGTAGAAACCGTCTTCCACGACTGCGCCCGCCGCGCCATATTCAAGCACCTGCCGGGTAAACTCATGCCCATCAAATCTCGGCCCACGAATCGCAAAAAAAAGCTCGCCACGCTTGATCGTTCGCGAGTCAATCGAGTACCCTGTGACCCTTTGATCCGGCCGATCACAGGAAGTTCCCAAGTAAGCCGCCACCTCCCCGAGCGTAAGATTCATTTGTAGTTGCCAAGGTCAAGAGTCATCAGTAATCAGTCATCGGTTCTCAGTAAAAGCTCTTACTGACGGCTGATGACTGACCACTGACGACTTTCATTTCTTGTATCCCATCTCACTCAAAATCCTGCGTGCTACCACGCGGTCGTCAAAATCGATTTTCCCTTCCTTCAAAACCTGATAGGTCTCATGCCCCTTGCCGGCCAGCACCACCACATCGCCCTCGCGTGCCTCCTCGAGCGCCTTGTGAATAGCGATGCCGCGATCGACTTCGGCGATGTAAGGCTTACCCGTGCGCTGCAAGCCCACGAGGGCGTCGGCCATAATCAGCAAAGGGTCCTCGCCGCGAGGATTGTCGGAAGTGAGCACTACGAAGTCAGCCAGCGATCCCGCGGCCTCACCCATGCGGGGCCGCTTGGTGCGGTCACGCTCGCCGCCGCAGCCGAAGAGGACAATCAACCGGTTGCGAGTGATTTCTCGCGCCGTCTTCAGGACATTTTTCAGAGCATCATCGGTGTGGGCATAGTCCACCACCACCAGGAACGGCTGGCCCTCGTCGATGCGCTCAAAGCGGCCGGGCACCGCCTGAAGCCTGGCGATGCCCTCCTCAATTTTGCTTCCGGCAATTCCCATGGCCACCCCCGTGGCGACTGCGGCAAGAATGTTGTAGAGATTGGCGCGGCCCACGAGCGGAGAAACGATTTTTACTTCTCCGCCGGGAATCGCAATCACTGCTTCCGTGTCTTTCAAGCCCGGCTCGATGCGCCTCGGCGTGACCTGCGCGCCCGCATTCAGCCCATAAGTCAGGCGATGGGGATAAGGCAATTCGAGCAGCCGCGCGCCCCACGAATCATCGGTATTGATCACCGCCCAGTCCGGCGGGCCGCCGCCCAGGCCCTCGAACAAACGGCGCTTGGCGGCGAAATAGCCCTCAAAATCGCGGTGATAGTCCAGATGGTCCTGCGTCAGGTTGGTGAACACGGCGGCGGCGAAATGGAAGCCCCACACCCGCTCCTGAGCCAGGGCGTGTGATGAAACTTCCATCACCGCCGCCGTGCCACCCGCTTGGACCAACTCCGCAAAATATGAAATCAGATCGAGCGACTCGGGCGTGGTGTTCGTCGCCTCAATTACCCTGTCGCCCAAGCGATATTCAATCGTGCCGAACGTGCCGGTAACGATTCCGGCCGCGTTCAGAATGCTTTCCACCAGGTAGGAGGTGGTGGTCTTGCCGTTGGTACCCGTGATGCCAACGATTCTTAGCGACGCTTCCGGATGGTGAAAGAAGACGCGCGCGGAATCTGCGAGCGTGCGGCGAATGGCCGGCACCTGAATCCACCGCGCGGCAAGTTCCGGCGGCGCTTCGCGCTCGCTCACCACGGCTGCGGCGCCGCGCTTCAGCGCCTCAGGAATGTACTTGTGGCCATCGGCTTTTTCGCCGCGAATGGCAAAGAAGAGAGTGCCCGGCTTTACTTCCCGGGAGTTGTAAGCGAGTGACGAAATCTCCGCCGCCAGATCCGCGCCGGTTTTCAATACCGGCAAATCACGGAGTAATTCTCCGAGATGCATGTTTTTTGGAGTTGTCAGTCATCAGTTGTCGGTCCTCAGTTGTCAGTGAGAAGGAAAAAGCCGCAGGCGGCACTGACGAACATCATTTGATGACCGGGGACTGATGACTGAATACTGATGACTGACAACTGAAAACTTCCTTTCACCTCGCCATCCTTACCCAAATCCTTGTTCCCGCGGGCACCTTCAGGCCGGCCAAGGGATTCTGTTCCACGGCCAGGCCGCTGCCGCGAACATTCAGCTCCAAACCGAGTTTTCCGCACTCGACGACGACTTGACGGGTGGCCCATCCGGAGAAGTTTGGCACGGTGACGAGCGGGCCATCGCCCAGAACCACCGTGCTGGAATCAATGGCCGCGGCGGGAAG
>JASIKV010000238.1 GCA_030049455.1 Terriglobia bacterium | reverse complement strand
TCGGTGAAGTGCTGCTCGGGCGTCAGTTTATTGAGCTTCAGCCGCTCGCCCTCGGCCACGGCCGGCAGGCGGCGCTTCAACTCCTCGTCTTCTTCCACGCCCTCTTTTTCATCCTTGCCTTCCTCGTAGACAGCAAGGAAGCCCTTGAACTTTTCGACCGAACCCGTGGCGCGCAGCGTGTAGTCGCCCGCCGCGATGTCCACCGTCGTCTGGTCGAAAATCGCGGGATTCATCTGCGAGGCGACAAAGCGCTGCCAGATCAGCTTGTAGAGCTTGTATTCATCGGGACCGAGAATCTTGCGCAGCGATTCGGGCGTGCGAAGCACGTCCGTGGGTCGAATGGCCTCGTGGGCGTCCTGTGCGTCCTTTTTGCTCTTGTAATGGATGGCTTCGGCGGGCAGGTATCCGTCTCCGAATTTGTCCTTGATATAGCCGCGCGCGGCCGTGATCGCGCTTTCCGCGACGCGCGTGGAATCGGTGCGCATGTAAGTGATGAGCCCCACCGCGCCCTCGCCGGGCAATTCCACGCCTTCGTAAAGGTGCTGCGCCACCATCATGGTTTTCTTGGCCCAGAAGCGCAGCTTGCGCACGGCCTCCTGCTGAAGTTTGCTGGTGATGAAAGGGGGGACAGGGAACTTGCGCTTCTCTTTGGTGGTGACGGATTGCACGACCAGGTTAGCGGCCTTGATGGCGGCGGTCACCTGGTCGGCGGCGGCCTGATCGGGAATCTCGATGTCTTTCCCCAGGTATTTCGCCAGCCGCGCCTCAAATTCCGGCGGGTTCTTGCCTTCCACAAGCGCGGTGATGGTCCAATATTCCTTCTTCTGGAACGCCTGGATTTCGCGTTCGCGCTCGACGATCAGGCGCAGCGCCACGGTCTGCACGCGGCCTGCGGAAATCCCCCGCTTCACCTTCTCCCACAGCAGCGGGCTGACCTGGTAACCTACCAGCCGGTCCAGGATTCGCCGGGCTTGCTGCGCGTCCACCAGGTGGGAATCGATTTCCTTCGGGTGCTCGAATGCCGCGCGCACGGCGTCGCGGGTAATTTCGTTGAAGAGCACCCGATAAAACTTGCGCTTGGACGAATTGAGCAGATCGTGCAGGTGCTGGCAAATGGCCTCGCCTTCGCGGTCAGGGTCGGCAGCCAGGTAAATGGAGCTCGCTTTGCTTGCCGCAGACTTCAGGTCGGCAATCACCTCTTTGCGCGCAGGAATGGCGTTATAAGTGGGCCGGAAGTCGTTTTCGACGTCCACGCCCAGCTCCTTCTTGGGCAGGTCCATGACGTGGCCCATGGAAGCCTTCACCAGGTAGTCGGACCCAAGGTATTTGTTGATGGTTTTCGCCTTGGCGGGCGATTCCACAATCACCAGGGATTTGCTCATAATTTAATGTTTTCGGTTCTCAGTTTTCAGCCAACAGATTGTCATTTGTTGAGGGCCCTCTTTTATGAGCTGGCGTTGCCTCAACCGATGACGGACCACTTGCCTCCTTGCCGTAAGATACCACTTCTCGCGGAGTATCTGATTCACAACCCTGCTTTGAAGATTCACCCTGGCTACAGTTTACGGATAAAGTTTTTTCCCGGCAACTGCCGGATTAATCCGCTCATTTCCAATTCCAGGAGCGCCGACAGGACTCGCGGGTGAGGCGTCTTCGCTGCGCTCACGATATCATCTACAAATAGCGCCTGGTCCGGCCGCAGGACTTCGAACACAACCTTCTGTTCCGGCGTCAGGGAGGCGGCAAAGAGGGTGGCGCCGGGCTCGCCCGGCGGCCCTCCATCGGATGCCTCGGCCGGCGGCAGGAGTTGCATGCGCACTTCCGCCGGGAATTCCTCGATGACGTCCATCCACTGGTCCACCAGCTTGGCGCCCTGCTTCAGCAGATGATTCGGCCCAAAACTTTGCGGCGAAGTAATGTTGCCGGGCACGGCAAAAATCTCGCGATTCTGATCCACGGCCAGGCGCGCAGTGATCAGCGATCCGCTGTATTCCGCCGCCTCAACCACGACCACGCCGAGGGAGAGTCCGCTGATGATGCGATTCCGGATGGGGAAGTTTTCCGGTATTGGCCCGGTGCCCAGAGGGAACTCCGAGATCACCGCCCCGGTTTTTGCGATCTCATCCGCCAGCCGCTTGTTTTCGCGCGGGTAAATGACGTCGATTCCGGAGCCGAACACGGCCACGCTCCTGCCCTTCGCTTCAAGGGCGCCGCGGTGGCAGGCGGAATCGATGCCGCGTGCTAGGCCGCTCACCACCACCAGTTGCCGCTCCGCCAGATCGTGCGCCAAGCGGTGCGCAACCGAACTGCCGTAGGCGCTGGGCCGACGTGTTCCAACCATGGCCACCGCGAATTGCGAGAGGACTTTCACGTCGCCGCGAACGTAGAGCACCAGCGGTGCGTCGGGAATCTGTTTGAGCCGAGGCGGATAATCCTCGCTTTCCAGGGGAATCAGACGGCTACCGGCCTTTTCCGCCTTTTCCAATTCCTTCTCGGCGTCCTGCAAGGCGGTTTGGGCAAAAATCGCCTGCGCTGCCTGAGCGGGAATACCGCAGCTCTCAAGCTCAGTCAGCGATGCCATGTAGGCGCCCTGCGGCGAGCCGAAATGCTCGATGAGTTTGTGGCATCCGCGAATGCCTAAACCTTCGATTCGCGTCAGGGCGATCCAAAATGGAAGCGATTCGCTCATCACTCGGTCTCTATCTTAATCAATCATTTCAGCCCAGGCTGCCGGATCTCTTCTGGAGGCATTATAGAGCTAACACAGGTCTGAGGTTTGCCACAATTTTCTTCAAAGCGGGCTGAACCATCAGTAAGTAGGTTTGAAATCAACAACATCGCGGAGCTGCACGACAAAATGGGTCGATTGCGGCGATGGGAGGCAAGGCGTGCGGGAGTCATCGTGGGCGATTTTCGCACCGACATAAGGTCATATTACTATAAATTTAATAATATGTATAATTATTACCGAATAGTTATAAAAACCTAACGAAGACGCACCTGTATCCTTTTGTTGTGTTTGCATCCCTCTCCGAGCCCGCCTTGCCCCATGCAGGCAAGCCGACTTGGAACCAGTACTTTAGGTCCATTGAAGGGCATTGGCAAATATGGAACAATTGTCAGGTGCTGAACCTCTCAAGGGGGAGGATTTACCGGGAGGAGTTCAGAGGAGATTCTGGTCAATATCCGTCGTCTGATGGGGGGCGTTTTCCTATGGGTCCGGAAGTTCCAAGTGGGTGCGGATGGCGAACCGCGTTTCTCTTCTGTCTTTGGCTCAGCTTGCCCCTGTTGGCGCACGCGAAGGCCAAAAAGGGCCTTGACACTGATCTGAGCAACATCATTCGCCCCACGCTTGTGAACGCGCAGACGGATCCCACGTTGCGGTTTCCGGTCATGAGCATGCCGGGCTCTGTCTTCAGCATTACCTACGGCTGGCTGGACATCAGCAACAATTCGGTCCGTTACACGGTGGCGCAGCCGGCGCGCAAAAGTGAGCATGATTTCGATGCGCCGAGGCTTTCCATTAGTGACCTGCAATACGAACGGTCGGTTCTCAGCTTCAAAACTGGAAAACAGCACCAAATGCTGATTTATCTGGGGCAAGACCGCTGGGGAAGCGTCCACTCCGGCCCGGGAATGGGCGCGGCAGCCAGCCGCGAGAGCCTGGGGACGATGTCAATTTACAAGACGCTCATGAATTTTGAGGGCGTCATGGCGCTGGTAAGGCCACCTGCGCCTCCACCTCCGCAAGTTGTTGTGCGTACCGTGGCCACTCCCGCGCCGCCCAAGCGCGTTGCGCCGCCTCCGCCGCCCACCATCGTGCTTTCTTCCCCCGACGGGGTCGCCGGGAATCAAACCCTGGAATGGGATCAGAGCACCATGGTCATCCGCGGCGTCGCCATGGACACCACCGGCATTCCGGTTGTACAGATCAATGGCTCCCCGGCGAACATGCGGCCGCAGAACACGCAGGCGGCGGAATTCTGGTCTGACCCCTTGCCGTTGCAGGCGGGGAGCAATCGCATTCTGATTGTGGCCGCGAACACGGCTCAGGAAAAGACGGAACTCGACCTGACGATTCAATACCAGCCCAAACCCCTGGCCGTGAATCCCAAGGCGTTGAGCCGGGATGAAATTGTCAGCCTGCTTCAGGGTGGAGTGCCGCCCACGCGAGTGCTCGAGCTTGTGAAGGAGCGCGGAATCAAGTTTTCACCCAGCGCCGATGATTTAAACGCCATCCGCGACGCTGGCGGAACCGACGACCTGATTGAGGTTATCAAGCAAGCTGCCCCCCACGCATAGCTTGCTGAGGTGAGTACGCGGCGCTGGCCTTGAATTCTTTCCCTGGGCGGACCCGGGGAACGAGATCCGATAAAAAGGGCGAGAAGGGAAATGCCGGGAATGACTTGGGGAAAAGCCGCAAAACTCCGATGCCTTCTCGCCGGCTTCTGCGCCGCCGGGGCAGTATTCCAAGGATCGCCGGAGACAGCCTGGGCAACGCCGCAATTGGCGTCGGCGGCGCGTTCGCAGGTTTCGATTCCAGCAAACATCCCTGACGACGTGCAATTGCTCAACGCCGATGCAAATCCCACGCTGCGTTTTCCCGTGGGCCACTCCAGTTTGAGCTGGACGCTCATCAAGCCACGCGTCAAGGCGTCCTACGGTTTCCTTGAGATCGACCGCACGACGGTTCGCTACACCGTGTCCCGCCCCTCCAGGACCAAGGAGGTGGACCAGAGTTTCCAAATGATGCGCGGTGAAATGTTTGATCTGAAGTTTGAGTACAACGCTGCGGAGTTTCGCGCTCGCGGACTGCGGCAATGGTTTGCCTACGAGGCGGAAAGCCATTGGGATGCGGCGGATTCGCTCGATCCCTCAGTCAACAGCATTACCAAGGTGGATGCGGTCTACACACCGCTCATCCTGGAGGCATTGCAGAATTTCGACAGCGTGGTCGAGAAGGTTAAACAGAAACAACAGCAGGCTGCCCCTCCTCCCGTTGCTCCACAGCCCGTGGCTCCGCAGCCCGTCGAGCCCGCGCCTGCCAAGCAACCTCCGGCGCCCGCGCCGCCGACTTTGATCCTTATCGCGCCCTCCGTGACCGCCCAGAATCAGACGGTGGAAGTCTCAGAATCCCCATTGACGGTCCGCGGCGTGGTTATGGATGACTCGGGTTTGCCCACTATCAGGATAAATGGCACGCCGGCGTCGCTCCGGCCAAAGGGTCAAAACGCGGCGGAATTCTGGTCCGACCCCATCGAGTTGAAACCCGGGGATAACTCCCTGGAGATTGTGGCCACCAGCCCCACCAAAGCGGATTTGCAGTTTCCCTTTGTGGCTCACTTCACTCCCAAGGCCGC
>JASIKV010000024.1 GCA_030049455.1 Terriglobia bacterium | reverse complement strand
GCACACGATGAATATGATAGAATCCGCGCATCGTTTTGGGCGATTCCGCTAAAAGGGAGCTTCCTCCGTGAAACAAACGCTGGTAGTGGTCAGCGTCCTTCTCGCCGCCGCGCTCACTGGGAATTTGGGTCTGAGGGGGCAGGAGAGGCCACTTACGCAAGCGCAAGTGCAAGGCATGGTGCGCTCCGGCTTGGGGGATGAATCCGGCGCCAAGCTGATCGCGCAACGCGGTATTGATTTTGTCCCCTCGCAGGATTTTCTTGAGAGCCTCAAAACAGCAGGGGCAAGCCAGGCGTTCCTGCAAGCCTTGCGCGCGGCCAAGCCTCCACAAAGCACTGCGTCATCCAAGGAGCCTTTGAATCAGGTCCAGATTTTCGCTTTGCTCACCGGGCAGGTTCCCAGCCACCGCGTGGCCATGCTGGTCCGGGAACGCGGCATTAATTTCAAGCCCACCGACGAATATCTTGAAGAAGTTCGCCTGGCGGGCGGCGACGGCGAACTCATTACCGCCCTCAAAACCGCCCCAATAACGAAACTGCCGGGGACGGACCCCACACTCGACGCGCGGCAGGCTGAGATCCGCGATCACGTGGCGCGCGGCGTGCAATTCGCAAATAAAGGACAGTATGCAGAGGCTGAACAGGAATACACCGCAGCCTTGAAACTTGACCCCGAGAATGACTCCCTTTACGTGAGCCTGGCGCGCGTTTTCGTTCAGCAAAAGAAGTGGGACGACGCGAAGGCCGCAGCCCGCGAGGCTATACGGCTGAACCCGAATAATGACAGGGCCCATAACAATTTGGGTACGGCGCTTGAAAACAAGGGCGACCTGGACGGAGGGCTGGCGGAATACCGGGAGGCGCTGCGCCTGAATCCCAATAATGACTATGCCCACGCGAACCTCGGCTGTTTGGAGGGCAGGAAGGGTGACCTGGACGGAGACATGGCTGAACAGCACGAGGCACTTCGGCTGAATTCGAAGAATGAGAGGGCGCATCTCTGCCTCGGTGACGCGCTGCGCCAGAAAGGCGACCTCAACGGCGCAATGGTCGAAGTAACGGAGGCGATTCGGCTTCAGCCGGACATCGCAGCGTCTCACGCCGTGTTAGCCGGTGTCTTCTTCGGCAAGCGGGACATTGATGGGGCCATACAGGAATCCCGTGAGGCGGTGCGGCTCGACCCGAGTATGCCTGAAACCCACCTGCTCCTGGCGCAATTACTCATGGCAAAGGGTGATCGTCAGGGTGCTGTGGAGCAATGCCGCATTGCGCAGGAAAATGGCCCGAACAACACCCAGGTCCAAAACGGGTGCAAACAATTGGCCGGACTAACCCCCGGCCAGCCTTCCCAGCCGCCGGCAAATGTGGCGCCCGGCGGCGCACTCTTCGTGGCCTTTAGGACCAGCAGACACCAAAGGTACAGCACCCCCGAGGTGTTTGGGGAAATTGCTGACCAGGTTGAGCTGTATTTGAAATCTCAAAACGTAGCCCTGATGAACGATGCCATGGGGAAAACCATCCGGACGGAATCCGAGCCCTCGGTTTACGACCTCGTCAACCAGATTCGCACGGGCGGGGGCGGTTCGCTGATCCTGCTGACTGTCGACCGCCCCCTGCGTTACTGGGTCAAGCTGCAGGTCCAATGCTATGACGCCTCCGGCCACCTGCTTTGGGAAGAGACCACAGCCGACACCGGTTCGGGACATATGGGTACGACGGGAGTGCGCAACGCTGTTCAGAAAATGGAAGAAAGGTTATCCCCGCACATGGGGCAAGCCGGAATGTTGACGAAATGAGTCCCCACGGCAGGGATAGGGTGTCAGAAAGAGCGCCGGAATAAAGCGGAGCTGCGGAAAATCAACGGTGCTGCGCCCGGATTGGGACAACACCCTCATCCCAAAGTTTGACCCGAAACATCATGCCGTGATATTTTCTTCGCGAAAGCGAGCGCATCATTGAAAAATCTCAAAATCCTTTTTTTGCTGTTGGCAATTCCCTGCCTGGCCACGGCCGCGCCCGACCCGCGCCTGGAGCAATTCAACAACTGGAAGTTCGGACTGTTCATTCACTGGGGAGTGTGTTCGCTGGCAAGTTGGGAAAACTCCTGGCCCCTCATGCGGCCGCTCGACAAGCGCCGCCCGGGCGATACGGAGGAGTTCTACGCCACGCTTGCGCCCAAATTCAATCCCGTAAAATTCGATCCCGACGCCTGGGTGAAGCTGGCGCAGGATTCCGGCCAGCGCTACATCGTCTTCACCGCCAAGCACCTGGACGGCTTCGCGATGTGGGACTCCCTCTACACGGATTACAAAATCACCAAGACGCCTTACGGCAAAGACATCGTGAAGCAGCTTGCCGACGCCTGCCATCGCGCCAATATGCCGCTGGGGTTTTATTACTCGACGGCCGACATGCACCACCCCGACTACCGCGACACCACCCAACGCATCAGCGAGAACTGGCACGGTGAGCCGTGGCGTCCCGAGTGGCCGGTTTATCTCGATTACGTGGGCTTGCAGCTTACCGAATTGCTCACGCACTATGGCCCGGTGGCGATGATCTGGTTTGACGCCGTCTCACCGCTTGAGGAGTTCGACGGTCTCCGCTTTTCGCGCCTGATTCATGAGCTGCAGCCCGACGCGCTGGTGAACAACCGCCTGGGAGTGGGCGGCGATTTCGATACGCCCGAGCAGCACAATCCCAAGGGCGTGCCCACCATGAAAGTTGCGGGCAGCAATGTGGACGTGATCAACAAAACCGTCGCCGGAGTGGTGCCGCAAGCCGAAGATTTCCGGCCATGGGAAACCTGCCAGGTGATCGACCAGAAAAACTGGTTCTACCACGAGGACGAAAAGAACTTTAAATCGGTAAAAGAACTCATTCAACTGCTTGCGGACACGGCCGGCAAGGGCGGCAACTTGTTGCTCGACGTTGGCCCCGGCCCCGACGGAACCATTCGTCCGGAATTCACCCAGCGCCTGCTGGCCATGGGCGCGTGGCTGAAGGTGAACGGCGATTCGATTTACGGCACCACGTTCGGACCGCTGCAGAATTTCGCCTTTGGCCGCTCCACGCGCAAGGACAAGACCGTCTACCTGCACGTTTTCAACTGGCCCGCGGACGGCAAGCTGGAAGTGGACGGCCTGAGCGGCCGCGTCGCTTCCATAAAGCTTCTTGCAGGAGGCGCGGAGATGACCTACCGTCAAACTAAAGACAAATTGGAAATCGCGGTGCCCCCCCAGGCGCCTGACGAAAATGATTCCGTGCTGGCGGTTTCAACGCGCTAGGAAGTGCGATAATCGGTGTCGAGGCAAAGATGCAATTGGAAGGCAACATCCCCGGCGCGGGCTGGGGCAAGGTTGGAATTTCGGGCGAAGCGATAAGCTCCGTTGAAATCACCGGACCCGAAAAAAGCGGATTGCCCTGCCTCAGCCCGGGGTTCATTGACATCCAGATCAATGGATTCGCGGGAGTGGATTTTTCCAGCGCCGATCTGACCGTGGATAAGTCCCTCAGTGTTCTGCCCGCGCTCTGGAGCACCGGCGCCACGACTATTTGTCCCACGCTGATCACCAACACCCTGCCTGCAATAGCACGGAACTTCGAAATTCTGGAGCAAGCCCGCGCGAAGAACCCGGACTTTGCCTACGCTGTGCCCTGCTATCACCTGGAGGGGCCATATTTGTCGCCGCTTGACTCGCACGGCGCGCACAATCCCAAGTGGATGCGGCATCCGAACTGGGAGGAATTCCAGGAATTGCAGCAGGCGGCCGGCGGGAGAATCGGCATCGTCACGATTGCTCCGGAGCTGCCGGGTGCGGGAGAATTCACCCGAAAGGCGCGGGCTGCCGGAGTGGTTGTTGCCCTCAGCCACACCGACGGCAACCCGGAGGACGTGCATCATGTGGCAGCGGCGGGCGCGACGCTCAACACGCACCTGGGGAATGGCTGTCCGGCGAAGTTGCACCGGCACAAGGCGCCCTTCTGGGGCCAGCTTGCCGACGATCGATTGGGCGCCAGCCTGATTTGCGACGGGTTTCATCTTCCCCCCGACGTGGTCAAAATCATCGTGGCGGTCAAGGGAATCGACAAGTGCATTCTGGTCACCGACGCGGTGCACGTGGCGCTGTTGCCGCCGGGAAAATACTCTCTGGTCGGAACGGACATCGAACTGCTGCCCTCGGGCCAGGTGGTGCGCGCGGATCGCGTTGCGATGGCGGGCTCAGCGCTGACCATGAATCGCGGGCTGGCGGTGTTTATAAAGTTTTCACAGCGCAGCCTCGCTCAGGCGATTCAGGCGTCAACCGCAAACCCCGCAAGATTACTGGGCCGAGGCGGGGTGTGTTCGCACCTTGCCGCCGGCCAGCCTGCGAATCTGGTTCTCTTCCGAGCGGAGAGCGATACTCTGAAAATCCAGCGTGTCATCTCTCAGGGCAAGTGCGTTTATTCCGCATGAAACAACAGTCCTGCGCACCGGGCAAAAAACCTCTGTACACCCCTTCCATTCGATTTCAATTCGTGTATACTCCCTGCTACCGGGTGGCTTGGTCCGGAATCAACCACAGTTTCAGAGGCCGTGCAGAAGCGGAACTGCCAGCGCAACGCTGAGCGCGCGGACCCCATCCCTAAGCGGCCTGCATTCAGGTTGAAGACGCTGCCCCCAATGGGGCGGATCAACTCAAGGACAATCCATCGGGAAGGCTCGGGGAGGGATTACGGTATGCAATCTTCCGTTCGCCTAAGAGCAATTCTGCTGCCCACTCTCCTGCTGTCCGTTTCGTTTTTTCAGCCCAAGGCATGGTGCGCGCCGCCCACCCCCGCCAACGCCAAAAGCGCGGAAGGGGCGGACGCGGGAAATCCAAACGCACCCTCGCCCACCCTGGACCTTCCCGGACCGCTCCAGCCTTTCCTGCGCATGGCGGCAGTCAGCAGGATGGTAAACCCGGAGGAAGTGCTTCCTCTGCTCTCCCACCAGGTGGTGCTGGATGGCTATGGGGGCTCAAGCCACGCATCCTCACCCACCGAATACCTGGTCTTGGTGCGGCGGTACGTTGAGCAGGCGCGCGAATTGCAGGCATTGGCGGGGCCGGACGGGAACATTCGCGTCACCAATTGCGATGACGCGCAGCGCCTGCTGGCTATCATCGGCTACCGTGTGCGCGAGGGCTGCGGCCCCACCGCCACGCTCGAAACCAACAATTCCCGGCGCGCCTTCACCGCTGTCGATTCCGGATTTCCCCTTTCCGAGTTGGAGCGCGACCTGCAGAGCGGCAAGCCGTTTGTCTATCCCTTTGGCCAGACCCAATTGCCCGTAATGTTCGACTCCGGCCTGTGGATGGAAAACGACCGGAACAAGAACCATCGGGACTTGTTGGACGCGCTGCTCGGCGACCCCGCATTGGCGCGCCTTTACTGGGCGCTGGCGCAAATCGACGAGGAGACCCGCAACTCCCTCCGCGCCGCCCCCGGCATTGACAAGCTGCTGCCGCTCGCCCCGCTGCTGGATTTCTATGGTGAACAGATTCGTATTCGCTCCGGCCGTGTGCAAGTTCCAGGCGGGCCGCGCTCGGAATCGGCGTGGGAGAATATCGTAGGCGTCAGCCCCCGCTCTCCTGGAGATTTTGTCGTCGCATTGCTCAGCAAAGACGACGGCTGGGTGGCTCCCTACTACGACGCGCTGGCGCGGGTCAGCGGGCCGCAGCAGGCTTACTTTGTCGAGCCGCATCGCCTGGCCCGGAATTATCAGGCGCTGCTCGGCCACGATCCCTCCCCCAATCCGGCGAAATCGGTTTTCCGCCCTGACCCGGGGCTGCTCTTGCTGGCCACCCGCATGCCCCTGGAGGCCGATGGTCAACCGCACATTCCCGGAAACCTGGAAGCCTGGACGGAGATCATTCGCACCGCGGATACCAAGCGCGCCCATGATTTTTCGAGGAAGTCTTTCACTCTGAAAAACTCCGACGAGTTGATTGGAACGCTTTTCAGTTTGTCCCGTGATTTCACTCCGAAAGGACCGCTGCAAACCTACCTGGCACTAAGCGAAATCGACCGGGCGCGCGGCGCTGAAAAACCCCTGAGCCCACAGGCGGTCCTGCTGATGGCCAGGATGTTTCCCGAGTTCAGCGATCAATACCTTACCTTCGCGGAGTTTCACGCTCTCAATGACGCATCCATCACGGAATTCCTGAATATTGCAGAGGCCATCGACCACATTCCGGACCCCACGCTGCGGGCCGAGACCATCGGAATCCTCCAGGCGCAGCGGGGACTGTGGGAAATTCTGGCGCGCCAAAAGCAGATTCCTGTTGGCGAACAAAATAATTCCTGGCAGCGGATGATTCACCCCTTCGCCAAGATCCATACCACTCCCGAGCTTTACGATGCCACGCACGCTTCGCTCACGGAACTGATGCGCGCGGCGACCGGCAAACCACTGATTTCACAGGATGCCATCATCAACGCCGTGGCCGGCCCCACGCCCACCAGCCCCAGCCGCGCCCAGGCGCGTGCGGAGATTGCCAACCGCATCCGGGCGGTGCTGGAGGCGCAACGCCTGGTTTCACTCGATACGCTGCTGGGATTAGGTGACGGCCTGCCGCGTGTGGCGCAGGGAAATGCTCCGGCAGACTCGCTCTTGCCGCTGGCCGATGAGCTGCGCGAGTTCGAAATGCCCAAGCCCATCTTTTCCACGGGTGAGAAAATCGAGTGGACGGCGGGCCGATTCGGCGATGCCCACACGCAGGCCGAAATGGACACCAACATCGCGGACGCGCTGCGTTCCAAAGGCGCACCGAATGAAATCGCCGATGCTCGCGGCCGCCTGGTCCCCTTCTTACGGGATTTTCTGACGGGCTTGAATTACGCCTATTACGAACCGCCGGGCGCACAGATGCTCCTAAACAACCCCCTGTTCATCCGGCGGCACGACTACTCCGGCGATTTGTCGCGCGGCTCTGAGCCTCCCTGGACGATACCACGCCTGGTGGGCCGCGGTGACACCTCCGGTGGCGGTGTGCGCCTGACCGGCGGCCTCTGCGACCTCCCCTACGTTTTGTCGGCAGTCGAGCAGGAATTCATTGTTCCGAAAAACGTCCAATCCCTGATCTGGGAGGACCTTGTTCCCTCGCTTATGACCGGCGCTGTGCTGCCACGCTGGTGGCAAGTCACGCCCAAGGAGCTTCATGCCGCAGCGCTTTACCAGAAATTCGGCGAGGATCTGCTGAGGGGCGCCGCCCAGGATTCCGCCCTGCGGGAAAAAGTGCTGGACATTCTCAATTCCCGAATGCTCTCGCGAAGATTAGGTGAAATGGAGAAAACCCTGGAAGCCGGCCGCGGCGAAGATGCGGCTTCCATTGCCGCACCCGCAGAAGCCTTCTATTTGGCGACGGAGTTTGAGCGGCAATATCCCTCGGAAATGACTCGCTGGGGAGAAGCCGGCACGGAAATCCGGGCGCTTGCGCAATCTGACCCGGAGGAAACCAGCGCGCAGCGGATATCCGAAGATTTCGGCATGCCTCACCCTGCTCTGGCAAGAACCACCGCACGCGAGCTGCTCAACGTCCGGCCGTTCCCCACCTTCCTCGGTTACTCAAGTTATCTGCTGGCTGAGTCATGGGAATCGAACAATCTCTTCTGGGCGCGTCTGGCGGATGAGAAGGGTCTGCCGCCCGAGAGCCTCAACCAACTGGTTCCCGCTCTGACCCACCGGATGGTTGAAAACATTTTTGCCACTCACCTGGACGACTGGCCCGCCTTGTTGCGCGCGCTGCACGAGACTGGAAGGGAATTTCGCGAGGGCAAACTCGATAACTTGACCAAGACCACTGCCCCTTCCCCGCTCTGAGGTTGATGGGGGATGGATGGAGGAATCACTGATGGCGAGGCGAATTATTTTGGTTGCTGTCTTGAGTGTGGGAGTTTTTGGCGGGGCGGGAATCTGGCATGCCGCCCAGCAGGAAAATCCCAACACCGTGATCCGCGTAAACGTCAACATGGTGCAATTGGATGTGGCAGTAACCGACAAGAAGGGCGATTACATCACCGGCCTCACCCCCTGGGACTTTCAGATCTTCGAGGATGGAATTCCCCAAAAAGTAGCGACGTTTGGCGAGGAGAATGAAGCGCCGCGCGCGCTGGAAGACTATCCACGGCAGGGATCGAGTGAGATCGGTTCCGCGCCTCCCACCAAAACCGGCAAGCAGGGTCGAGACGCAGGCCCGCAGCCCATTCTGCGCAAGGAATCTGCCGAGCGCGTTGCCTCCATGGTTGCCGGCGCAAGCGTCTTCATCCTGTTTGACACCAGCAATTACATGTATCGCGGATTTGTCTACGCCCAGGACGCCATTGCGGAATTCGTGCGCACGCTCGACCATCCCTATCGCGTAGCCTTCTACTCTTACAGCCGGAATTTCTCGAGGATCTGCTCACTCACCCCCGATCGTTCGCTGGCCCTCAGCGGCGTGCGTGAAACCGTGGCGGGCGATGACGCCGCGCTCTACGACGCGCTGCTGATGACCCTGAAAGATGCCGCGCAGTTTACCGGCCGAAGGGTAATTGTCGCTTTTTCTAACGGCCCCGACAACGCCAGCATGGTTGCGCCGGAAGACGTTCGCGAGCTCGCCCAGACGGAAGGCGTGCCCATTTACATGATCAGCACTCAGCTCGCGCGCCTCGATCCGGTTTCCACCGCAGTCTTCGGCCGCATGTCCGCCAGCACGGGCGGCAAATCCTATTTCGCCAAGGATTGGGAAGACCAGGCGAGGGCGTTTGCCTCGATTCGCGATGACCTGGCCCATCTGTACACGTTGACGTATTATCCCCAGTCCAATCCCAACTACGGCTGGAGAAGCATCAACGTCAAACT
>JASIKV010000237.1 GCA_030049455.1 Terriglobia bacterium | reverse complement strand
GAGTGGAGATGGCTTGTTTGCTCAAGGGATCCTCCGGAGGTCTAGAGAAATGGATGCTGGGACAGCAGACGGCTAAGGTTGTGTGACGCGTTCAACCTGATAGACGCCTTCGATTTTGCGCAGCGACGAAATGATCTTCTCCATGTGATCGATGTCCACGATGTCGACAGTGACGTCGATGTTGGCGCGCTTGGATCCCGTCCGGGCTTCGATGTTCTGAATGTTCGAGTGCACTCCGGCGATGACGGAGGTGACTTCCGCCAGCATTCCCTGGCGGTCTTCGGTGAACAGGGCCAGCTTGACGGGATAGAGTGTGTACTTGGGGCCCTGCCACTCGACGTCGATGCGCCGGTCGGCATCGTAGAGCAGATTCTGCACGTTGGAGCAGTGTTTGGCATGCACGGCGATGCCCTTGCCGCGCGTGATGTAGCCGATGATTTCCTCGCCGCGCACGGGGTTGCAGCACTTGGCGCGATAGACCATCAAGTCATCGTGGCCATCCACCTGAATGGCGCCGTCGGAAGCGACGCCCAGCGCGCGTTTGACGGAGCTGGCCAAACGCGAAACCTGCACCGGCTCGAGCTTGGCCGAGGGAGTGAGTTTGGCAAGCACCTGGCGCGCCACGAATTTGCCGTAACCGATGCCGGCGTAGAGGTCTTCGGCGGCGGCGCCACCGTATTCGCGCGCCACGCGAAGGTAATCCTCTCCGGTCAGCTTTTTGAGCGAGACGTCGTATTTTCGCGCCTCCCTTTCCAGCAGACGCTTGCCGATTTCCAGCGCCTGCTGGCGCTGTTCAATCTTGATCCAGTGCTTGATCTTGTCGCGCGCGCGAGAGGTATTGACCAGGCCCAGCCAATCGCGGCTGGGAGTGTGGCTTGCCTGGGTAATGATCTCCACGATGTCACCATTCCGCAGGCGATATTTGAGCGGCACGATGCGCCCGTTCACCTTGGCGCCCACGCAGTGGTGGCCCACCTCCGTGTGGATGGCGTAAGCGAAGTCGATGGGCGTGGCGTCGCGCGGCAGAACGATGACCTTGCCTTTGGGAGTGAAGGTGTAGACCTCTTCGGGGTAAAGGTCGATCTTCAATGTGGAGAGGAACTCACCGGGGTCGCGCATTTCCTGCTGCCATTCCACCAGGTGGCGAAGCCAGGCGAAGCGCTCTTCGTCCTGCTGCGTGAGCGGGCGGCCGTCCTTGTACTTCCAGTGCGCGGCGATGCCTTCCTCGGCGATGCGGTGCATTTCCTCCGTGCGAATCTGCACCTCAAAGGGCTGGCCGTGCGGGCCGATGACCGAAGTGTGCAGCGACTGGTAGAGATTGGGGCGCGGGATGGCGATGAAATCCTTAATGCGGCCGGGCACGGGCCGCCAGGTGTTGTGGATGATTCCCAGCGCGGCGTAACAATTCTTTACGTTGTCGGTGATGATGCGCACGGCGAGCAGATCGTAAACCTGCTCGATGGGAATCCCCTGGCGGCGCAACTTCAGCCAGATGCTGTAGAGGCGCTTGATGCGGCCTTCGATGCGCGCCGGGATGTTGGTCTCCTTCATTTTTGCATCGACCTGCTGGCGCACCTCCACCAGGAATTCATCGCTGACCTTGCGCCGGCTCTCCACCGTGCGCTTCAGGTCTTCAAAGGCTTCGGGCTCAAGTTGGCGGAAGGCCAGGTCTTCCAGTTCGCCGCGAATTTTGCCCATGCCCAGGCGGTGGGCGATGGGGGCGTAAATTTCCAGGGTCTCGCGCGACATGCGCTCGCGGCGGTCGGGAGGAAGGTATTCGACGGTGCGCATGTTGTGCAGGCGGTCGGCAAGCTTTACCAGAACCACGCGGATGTCATCCACCATGGCCAGGACCATCTTGCGGTAGTTCTCGGCCTGCGCTTCTTCCGGGCTTTGGAACTTGATGCGGCTGATTTTGGTGACGCCCTCCACGATGCGCGCCACCTCCGCGCCGAAGTCCTGACGGATCAACTCCGTGGTGGTGCGCGTATCCTCAACGACGTCGTGGAGCATTCCGGCGGATAAACACACGGGATCCATCTTCATCCCGGCGAGGATGTACACCACTTCAAGCGGGTGAACGATGTAGGGCTCACCGGAAAGGCGTTTCTGCAGGGCGTGCTGCTTGGCCGTGAACTCGTAGGCCCGCCTGAGCAGGGAAAGGTCCTCACCCCGGCGATAGGTCTCGATTTGCCTCAGGATGTCTTCGAATTGAACCATACTCGCTTCCATCATTCTAGCAGTTTGAAGGAGAACGGAGTAGCGTTCGAAAGCGCTGCGCGGCGCAGTTCCAGTTGAGAAGAGGTCTGTCGTTTCCCTGAGTAGGGAAGGGTGAAGTCAGCGGCACCGGCACGGGACCGGCGCTTCGAGGATTAGCGCCGGCCGGAGAGCTTCCAGAGATTTCATCGGATTTACTGCGTCGCCGCCGGAGTCGCCTCGGTTGAGGCCGCGCCTGCCGCCTTGCGTGCCGCCAGCGCTTTGTTGACCCAATCATTGGCCGTTTTCAAATCCGCCTCACGGCTATCCTTGTCGGGATCGATATCCGCCTTCTGGCGATACATAAGATTCAGGTAGGACATCGCTTCATCGTAATTGGGTTTGAGCGAAATGGCTTCTTCCAGGGCCTTCAGACCCTCGTCCACCAGCGGTCCATTCTGTTCAGCGAGGTCACTGCGGAACTTGTCAGGGATGGGTGGTAAATCGCCTTCCTTGTCCGGCGTCGAGAGGTTGTGATCGTTTCGAATCGCCTGCGAACGCGGGTAGCAGATCAGCCAGTCGAGCATGCCGATCCAGTAGTAGGGCTCCGGATTCTTGGGCTCGAGCTGCATGAGCTTTTGATTGTCTTCCTTCGCTTTGTCGAAATCCTTTAAGCCGTAGTGGATCTGGGCGACGAAGGAGAGGGCCGTCGTATTGCCGGGATCGCGCTGCAGGACTTCGCTAAAGGCGTCAATGGCGTTCTGGGCGAGCTTTTTGTTTTCGTCGGACTCCCCGCCAGGGACGTATTGGGCAAAATAGGCGGTGGCCAGGTAGAGGCGGGCGTTCAAAAGATTCGGATCAAGGCGAACGGCTTCTTTAAAGTGCACCACCGCGGGCTGGAACTGTGCGTTGCTGTAATCCTGCACACCCTTATTGAGGTGGTCGCGGGCCTTCAGCTTATCGCAACCGCAGGCGGCGAGCGCCAGCAGCAGGGCCCCACAGAGAGGGGCGTATTTATGAAGTTTCATCAGGGTTCCTCCGTCAACGGAAGCCAGCGGAGAGCTAAGGTATCTGGTCAAATCGCCCGGGTTATCAACCCAATCTTCTCGGCTCCGGCGCCCCTGGCAATGTCGATAATCGCCGCAACGTCGCCGAAGCTGAGGTCCGGATCACCCTTAACGAACACCACGCGTTCGTTGCGAGTTTTTAAAATGCTCTCCAGCCGGGGTCCGAGAGCACTCAGCGTGACCGGCTCCCGGTTGATCTCAATCTGGTCTTGTGAATTCAAACTAATCACAATGGCGCTGGGCGCCGGCTCCAGCCTTGTCGGCGAAGTTGGAGCCTGGGGAAGCGCCGCGTCCAGACCCTGAGGCAGGAGAGGTGTGATCGTCATAAAAATGATGAGCAGCACCAGCAGGACATCGATGAGCGGTGTGACATTGACGTCAGCCACGGGTCCGGTCTTGCATCCTCCCAAAGTCATCGCCATGATCCTGCCCTCCTTTCAGGCTCTGCAAACAATCACCCGCGCACGCGTTGTGCGCTTACTTAAAACCTCCTGTCGACCTGTGCGGCCGCCGCTACCAAGCCTGTTCCCCTGGCGGCGCAGAGCGAATCCAGACGATCCGGATCTCAGGACCCTTCCTCAATCGCCTTGGTAATCAACCCTACCTTATCGACTCCTGCGCCTTTGGCAATGTCGATGACGTTGGCAACATCGCCAAAGGAGGTGTCGGGGTCACCCTTGACGAACATTACGCGATCGTTGCGGGTCTTGAAGACTTCCTCCAGCCGCGCACCCAGGGCATCGGCGGTGATGTCGTCCTGGTTGAGTTTGAGATTGCCGCGTGCGTCGATGCTGACCACGACGGTGCGATTCAACACGTCCTGGGGCGGCGGGCTCTTATCCTTGCTGGGCTGGGGAACCAGCGCGTCCAAACCTTTGGGCGTCAGCGGCGTGATCACCATAAAGATGATGAGCAACACCAGCAAGACGTCGATCAACGGGGTGACATTCATGTCCCCCATGGGACCTTTCTTTTCACCCCCTACGGCCATAGCCATAGCACTACCCTCCTTGAGATAAGCCCGGCGAGTTCGAGGATTTCCGACTCACCTATTCCGGCGGCGCAGCGGCGGCGTGGTGAGTATCGACCCGCTTTTCGGTCTCGAGTCCGAGCGAATCGACACCCGCGGCGCGAATGTTGTCCACAACCTCGGCGACGGCCTTGAACTTCGCGTTCTTGTCGGCGCGCAGATAGACCGTTTTGTCCAGCTTATCGGCAATCCGGTCTTTGATCGTTGTGGTGATTTGGTCCGGGGCGATGGGGTCGGACCCCAGGTAGATCTTTCCGTCCCGCGTGACGGCCAGCACGATGGCGTCTTCCTTGTCCGCGTCCTGCATGTCGCGGGTGTTGGTCGCCTTCGCCATGTCCACGCTGATGCCCTTCTGCAACATGGGCGTAATCACCATGAAGATGATCAGCAGAACCAGCATCACGTCCACCATGGGCGTGACGTTGATATCCGCGACAGTCCCCAGGGATTTGGTTTTCTTAGCCATTTACTTCTTCCCCCGCGAAGCGCGCTTGATGAAATAGTCGACCAGCTCGGATGAGGAGTTGTCCATCTCGACGTCGAACGACTCAATCTTGCTGGTGAAGTAGTTGTAGATCCACACAGCCGGAATGGCGACGAAGAGCCCGATGGCGGTGGTGACGAGGGCTTCGGAAATTCCCTTCGACACGCCTGCCAAACCGGTGGACTTGTTGCTGGCGATGCCCTGGAACGCGTGGATGATGCCCAGCACGGTTCCCAGCAGGCCGACGAACGGGGCGGTGGAGCCGATGGTGGCGAGCGTCGAGACCCCGCGCTTCAGCTCGGCGTGGACGATGGCCGCGGCCCGTTCCAGAGCGCGCTTGGACGCTTCAATGGTTTCACCCGGAATTTCCGCCGAAACCTGGTGCGCCTGGAATTCCTGCAAGCCCGCCGTGACCACTTTCGCCAGGTGGCTGCGCTTGTTCTGTTCCGCGATGGAAATGGCTTCGTCAATCTTTCCATCCTTCAGCGCGCCGGCCACCGCCGGAGCGAAAACCCGCGATTGCTTGCGCGCGCCGCTGAAGGCGATCCAACGGTCGATCATGACTCCGATCGACCAGGCCGACATGACGATCAAAACAACCACAATCCCTTTGGCGGCGATTCCCATGGAATTCCACATGGAAATCGGGTCAAAGCCGACTGCTTCCTCCTGAAACAACCACAGACCTAAGGCCAAAAAGTTTCCCACAAGCATAGTGTTTTTCCCCTCCAAAAAAAATTCCAGAATCCTCTGGTTACTCAGCCAATGTAAAGTTCACATCAATCTCGGTAGCCACCTCGACCGCATCACCGTTCAACAAGGTGGGTTGGTAGCGCCAGCGTTGCACAGCCGCCATCGCCGCGCTGACCAATAGCGGGTGGCCGGAAATGACTTTCAGGTTTTGAATCGTGCCATCCTTGCTGATGAGCGCATCCAGGCGAACCTCACCCTGAATTCGCGCCATCTTGGCAAGCGGCGGATACTCCGGCTTGGGCCCGAAGATCAACCTTGCGCCTTCCACCTGTCCGCCCACGCGGATGCGTTGCGTTACGTGGGGCTTGGGCGGGGGCGGGGGCGGAGGCGGAGCGGACGACATCACACCGCCCAATACACCGCCCAAAATGCCTCCCATCTGGCCGCCCGGAACTCCACCCGGAACGCCTCCCACCACACCCACGGCGCTGGGAGGTGGCTCCGGCTCATCCTTGACTTGGGCAACGGTCTTGGGAATGACCGTCGGCGCGCGCATGATGTCTTCCATGCTCACGCGGTGGATGATGCGAGGTGCAGGAGCCGCCGCAGCCGGTGGCGGTGGTGGCGGAGGTGGAGGCGGCGGCGCGGAAAGAAAGGTCATCAACTGCGCTTTGGGCAGGGCCGAGGTATAGATCAAGGGATACAGAATCATCACCCCGATTACCATGGCCTCAAAGATGTAAGCGATGGGAAGGGTAGCGCGCTTCCAATCCCCCGTTTTGGCGGCGGTGTAAATCAGGTAGAGAATGAATCCCACGAGGGGCAGCAAGATAAAGACGATGGCCCAACCGACTCGGTTGAAGCCGTACCGTTTGGCGTCCGCAAGAACGTAGCACAGCCCCAGTGCGAACGCGCCAACCAAGATGGCCAAAATGATCGACCAAGTGACGATGACACTGGTCTCATTGGCGCTGACCATGGGGAATCCGAAATAGCCCGCAAAGAAGGCGGCGGCGGTTGCGGCGAGCGCGATCAGCCAGTGGATATTGGCGAGGACCGGTGCCCTTTGAGCTGAGGAATCCAGCAATGTGCCGTCAAACATGGATGATTACCTCCTGCAATGCTCCGCGCCGCAGGGTCCGCCTGCCCCCCGGCGAACGGCGAGTGCGCGCGTTCATGCTGCCTTGACTTTTGACGCCATCTTTCCCGTGCTCGAGCGTTCGTAAAAATACACCACAATGGGGCTGGCAATAAAGATGGATGAATAAGTTCCGATGATCACCCCAACCACCAGGGCAAAAGCAAAACCGTGAATAACTTCACCGCCAAATAGGTAAAGTGAGAGAACGGCCAGGAACGTCAGGCCGGAGGTCAGAATGGTCCGGCTGAGGGTCTGATTGATGCTGTGATCAACGAGCTTGGAGAATTCCACGCGCTTGGTGGCGTGAACGTTTTCCCGAATTCGATCGAAGACCACAATCGTGTCGTTCATGGAATACCCCACCAGGGTCAGCAGGGCGGCGATGACCGTTAACGAAATTTCCTTATTCAGCAGGGAGAAGAATCCAAGCGTAATAATCACGTCGTGGAAAGTAGCCACCACGGCGGCGACGCCATAGATTAACTCAAACCGAAACCAAATGTAAATCAGCATGGCGCCGAGACCGGCCAGCACGACGTACAGGGCCTGGCGGCGCAAATCCGAACCGACCTTTGGCCCGACCACCTTGGTGTTGGTCACGGCGTAGCTGGCGAGATAGAAGTCTTTGCTCAAAGCGGAAATGACCGGCGGCGTGACTCCCGTCACCTGTCGCAAGCTGTCGAAGTTATTGATCAGCCCGCCCTGGGCTGGGGCATTCCGGAAATCGACCACCGCATCAGCAAGATCGTGGTATGTCTTGGTGGCTGTATCCAATCCTTTGGTCTCGATCCCGAGGGGATCAGCCGCCAGCAGATGGTCGGCAACAATTTGCGGGCTGGCGTTGTTGAAATCCGTTTTTCCCTCGGGACCCTTCCCGTAAAGTCCCGAAAGCGCATTGTCAATCGCCTGCCGGCCGGCGTCCAGGGTGTTGCTCGAGGTGATGGTCTTAAGATCAAGCGAGATCAGGACGGCATGGCTCTGGCGCGCCCCCAAACCTTGCGTATCCTCGATGGGCTGAATCGTTTCGTCGTGCAGGCCCAGGCGATCCAACTCCTGGCGAATGGAGTCGATTTTGGGAGTTTCGGTAAAATTGACGCTCACGACTGTGCCGCCCCGGAAATCAATGCCGTATGCCAGTCCCCGCTTTACCACCATGGAAATAATCCCTATTACAGCTAGAGCGATGGAGAGGGAGATGAAATACCACTTTATTTTCATCCAGTCAATCTTTGGCTCGTGAAAAAACTCCATGAACTTTCTTCACACCCTTCCTTAGACATTGACACCGCAAGCGCTTATCAAGTTCCAGAAAATTAGCGGCGTTTCATTTTTTGTAGCGGTCCCGCCCAGGCGGGATCGCGCGGCGGTCGATAGACCGCCATTACAACTAAATACTCAGCTCCGCGCCTTTTTCGCGGCGTGAGAGCACATAATCAAAGATCACTCTTGAAACAAATACCGAGGTAAACAGGTTGGCAATCAAACCGATGGTCAAAGTCACCGCGAAACCTTTGATGGGTCCGGTGCCGAACGCAAACAGAATCGCCGCAGAGGCCACAGTGGTGACGTGCGTGTCAATGATGGTTCGAAATGCCTGCTCGAAGCCCGCTGCCACGGCCGCTCCCACGGCCTTGCCGAGGCGCAACTCTTCACGGATTCGTTCAAAGATCAGGACGTTGGAGTCCACGCCCATACCAACCGTCAGGATGACGCCCGCGATGCCGGGCAGCGTCAGCGTGGCGTCAATCCAAGCCATCGCCGCGATTAGAATGAGCAGGTTCAACGCCAGGGCCACATCGGCGTTGATTCCCGCGCCGCGATAATAAATGAGCATGAAGCCCATCACCGCAATTAAACCCGCAATCGCAGCAACCACGCCGTGGCGGATGGAGTCCGCTCCCAGGGACGGGCCGACGGTTTCTGTTGAAAGATAACTGATGGAGGCGGGCAGGGCGCCTGATTTCAGTTCCAGAGCCAGGTCCTGCGCCGATTGGGGAGTGAAGTTTCCTCCCTCGATAACGCCGCTCTCGTTGATTTGGCTGTGGATGACGGGGGCGGTGATGACGCGGTTGTCCAGAACAATGGCCAGGTATTTTCCAACGTTTTGCCCGGTAACGCGGCCAAAGCGTTCAGCTCCGTCGTGGTTGAGCGTAAATTGCACGCTGGGCTGCCCGCTGGAATCACGCGAGGGATCCGCCCCGGTTAAATCGCGTCCGGTAACCGCCGGAATTCGGTTCAGGACGTACCAGTCCTCATTGCCGTTTTCGCTGTGGGGAAGCAATTCCGAATCCGGGGGCAGGACGCCGCCATGCTGGGCGAGAGCCGCATCGCGCGAAGAGTAAGGCCCGTCTTGCACAAGATTGAATTCCAGGATTGCGGTCTTCTGCATGATGTCCTGCACACGCGTCAGGTCGCTCACGCCCGGCAACTGCACAACCAGTTCGTAATCATTCTGCCCGTATTCGGCAATCGTGGGTTCCGTCACGCCCAGCGCGTCAACGCGCTTGCGAATCGTATCCATGGACTGCATCAGGGCCTGATTACGAATGGTGATGGCTGAGCTGGTTTTGAGCACCATCATGCGCGCGGTTTCGTCCCCGGGAACGCGCACCAGGTCCCAGTCCGAGAAGAGGTCGGAAGCCAGGGTCTGCACGTCACTCGACCGGTCCTGCGGGGTACCCTTAATAATGATGCGGTGGATGGGGGGATTCTGGGAATTGTCGTTGTCGGGTTCGATGTCCGCGTAAGGGATGCTCTTGTTCTTCAATTCCTCTTTCATGCGGTCAAGCGCATCGTCGCAGGTGATGTTTACGGCATCCTCCACGTGCACCTGCAAAATCAGGTTCATGCCGCCTTTCAGGTCCAGCCCCAGATGAATGCGATTGTGGAGATTGTCCTTAAGCTCTTGAACGTTTTTGGGGAAGCCGATGATTCCGAAAAAGCAGCCCAGAACCACGAGCAGAATTACGATCGCGCGGCCTCGAATCTTGGTGTCCATGGAGAAACGATCTCTGCGGTCCTTTCGCTCCGCACTTGGGTGGCACGGGCATCTTGCCCGTGAGCCTTCACGGCCTGGAAGGCCGTGCCACTATCGCTACTTCTTGCTTTTGCTCCCCGACTCCTGCTTGCCGGGGTCGCCCGACTCTTCCGTTACCACGCCGGTGATGGCCGAGCGCGCCATGTCAACCTTTACCTGATTGGCAATCTGCACCTGCACCGTGCCGTCCCGGAAGCCCACGATTGTACCGTAAATTCCGCCGCTCGTGGTTACACGATCGCCGGTTTTAAGGTTGGCAAGCATGTCCTGGAGCTTGCGCCGCTGCTGTGATTGCGGCCGGATGACCAGGAAATACCAGATCGCGAAGAGCGGCGCGAAAATAAAAAGGATCTGGCCCAGCGCACCCGACAAGCCCGGGTCCGCCGCCAGAACAATAGGTTGTAGAAAGAGGCACTCGATCAAGGTCGTGCCGCAGCTTCAGGGAATATTGACAAGCATCCCGTCCGACGATGACGGGACATTCTCGGTTCGGGTTTTCCGGATTCGCTTCGGGCCGGATTCGCTTCGGGATCGCAGCGCCGTTTCTTCAAACGGCGTCAACCGACCTCGCTGGGCGGGACCGGTGCTACAGATGCGAGCGCACCCTATCGTGGAATTCCGCGAACTCTCCAGAAATTAGAGCGTGCCTGATTCTGCGCATGGTGTCAAGGTAAAAGTAGAGATTGTGGTGCGTGGTGAGGATGGCCGCCAGCATCTCGCCCGTCACAAAAAGGTGGCGCAAATAGCGGCGCGAATACCGGCGGCAAACCGCGCACGCACAGGCCGGGTCGAGCGGATTTTCGTCCCGCGCATAGCGCGCGTTGCGCAGAATGACCTTGCCCTGCGACGTGAAGGCGCAGGCGTTTCGAGCGTTGCGTGTGGGCATGACGCAATCAAACATATCGACTCCGCGCGCAACGCCTTCCAGCAAGTCCTCCGGCGTGCCTACGCCCATCAGATATCGGGGCCGGTCGCGCGGCAGAAGTTGCGCCGTATACTCGGTCGTGTCGTACATCTCCGATTTGGGCTCGCCCACCGCCAATCCGCCAATCGCATAGCCCTCAAAATCCAATTCCAGAAGGGCCTCCGCGCTCTGCCGGCGCAGGTCCTTTTCCGTCCCGCCTTGCACGATGCCGAACAGTGTGTCCCGCTCCGCCGCCGCTTTCGCACGCTTCGCCCAGCGGGTGGTCAGATTCACGGAACGCTCCAGGGTCTCGCGGCTGGCGGGATACTCGACGCACTCGTCAAGGCACATCATGATGTCGGAGCCCAGCGCCAATTGAATTTCCACGGCGCGCTCGGGCGAGAGGAAATGCGAGGAGCCGTCCAGGTGCGAGCGGAAGCACACCCCGTCCTCGGTCACGCGGCCCAGCGATTTCAGGCTCATCACCTGGAAGCCGCCGCTGTCGGTCAGGATGGGGTGCGGCCACGACATGAAGCGATGCAGGCCGCCCGCTTCGCGAATCAACTCATGTCCGGGACGAAGATAAAGGTGGTAGGTGTTGCCCAGCAGAATCTGCACGCCCAGGGCTTCCAGTTGGTCCTGCGTCATGCCCTTCACCGTGCCGCCGGTGCCCACGGGCATGAAGACAGGCGTCTCAATCACCCCGTGGGGAGTGTGAAGCAAACCGGCGCGGGCGCGCGTGGCTTTGTCCTCGGCAAGAATTTCAAATTTAATCGGCATGAGGCTTGGGGACTTGTCCCGGCTGGGGTCGCGGCCGCCAGAGCGGAAGTCGATGTAAGAGGCCCCTGCGGCACCGTCCGCGGCGCCGATGGGCTAGCCCATGGCCGCAACAAATCCCGCATGACCCAGGACGATGACCACCCAGATTGCAAGATAAGTGAGGAAAATCGCCATTGTCCCCACCTTTTTCCCGGTGGCGGCGGAAAGTCCCATGGAAGCCAGAATCATAAACCACACGCGGAAGACGTCAAACGAGCTGGCGATCACGTAAAGCGGTTTGGAGGTTTCAAGCGGGTTGAGAAAGAATCCTACAGTGGTCGGCAAGAAATTATCAGGGTTGAATTGTTCCATGTCGCCGAAGAAAATCATCACCACGGCGAGCACCGCGGAGACGAGCAGCACAAGGTTGGCGTAACAGACCTCAGAAAAACAGGCTTTGAACTTGGCCGAACCCCCGAAAATCACATTGGTGATCAGCAGTCCCACGGCCGCAATGACCAGAAGGTAGATGGGAACGCCCAGCACGCCTCCGATGTGCATGCTGACGGACGTGATGGTTCCCGCGCGCTGAATGGCCTGATCAATCTGCTCGGGCGTCATCTGCGCGCCTCGGCCGCTCAATTCGAGCGATCGGCGAATGATGCGGTCGATGCCGACCCGCTCCAGCATGACTTCGATAATCACGATGGAGCTGACGGTCATGATGATCAACGGCGCGAGGAAGTCCGGACGGCGCGCGATGGATTCAAATGCCCGGCCCGGTGAGACGAAAACTCCCACTGCTTTGCTGAAGAATCCCTCGGCCGGCGGTTGGTCCGAGGGAGGCGGCGCAATCGCTGTTTCACCCATAATTCACTTCCTTTGAAATTTGACTGGTGAATGCGGACTCGAAGGGGCCAAGCCGTCGTGGCGATTTGAGAACAGCGCCGCGACGCTCCCCTTCACAGGTGAAAGTATCAACTCCCGGCAAGGGAAGCAAGGGCATTCTGGGCGTTGCAGAGTCCGCAGGAATGTTGCGGGCCTTTCAAATCGAGCGGGCTATCCACCCGAAAAGGTAAAGCGCTGCCCCGCCGAAAAGCAGAATGGGCTCAAGGTAGGTGCGCAAGGTCACGAGGAGGGGGAAATCGATGGGAGACCAGGGCCCATAGCCCCCCCAATACACTTTGACGAGCAAGCCGAGGACCACGAGCGAAAGCCCGCGGCTGCGCATGTGTTTGGCTTTTTCCGGGCCCAGCCAGTAACCGCTCGCCTTGTAGACCTGGCCGCCCTGCGTCACCAACGAACTATCGCATTTGCGGCAGACATTGGCGGTATCGTAGTTGGAGTACCCGCAATACGGGCAACTTTTCATGGCTGCGGACCCCCCGCAAGTGGAATTTATTCAACGTGTGCACCGCTGCCCGGCAGCGATTCCTACCGTAAGGGAAGTTTACTCCCGCACGGTAGCGTTCAGGAACGCCCGCAATTTGCGGCTGCGCGAGGGGTGGCGCAGCTTGCGCAGGGCCTTGGCTTCAATCTGCCGAATGCGCTCGCGGGTGACGGCAAAACTCTGGCCGACTTCTTCCAGCGTGTGCTCGCTGCCGTCGTCGAGCCCGAACCGCATCTTGATGACTTTCTCCTCACGCGGCGTGAGGGTCTTAAGGACCGACTCCGTTTGCTCTTTCA
>JASIKV010000236.1 GCA_030049455.1 Terriglobia bacterium | reverse complement strand
ATATTGATAACCCTGATTATCGCAAGGTTTCCCCAATATACACTTCCAATCCCCTGGGTGCAAACCGGTTAAGCAACAAGGAAGGACGCGAAGCCAAAAGAATCATGCAGAGAATCGCCGGGGGCAGGGGGACCGGGATTTGCTCAGGCGGCGTGCGAATGCGCGGAGCGCGAAGATTCCTCGGGCTCATTGGAGCCGGCCTGCTCAAGCGCCTGCGTGGCGGTTTCCAGCCATTTCTTCCCTGATTCCCCTGCTTCACACACAAACAGCCAGTGCCCGGATTCGAGCCAGATGTGCAGGCCCTGGATTTGCGCCAGCCCGTCGCGATGGGGGAATCGCAGAACTGTGAGAGGGCGAAGCTCAAAGTGAGACTTATAAAGCCCGAAGGTCAGTACGCTCGAATCGGTTTTGAAGACGATTCGAGAGGAAATCTCGGTGATTGCCGCCAGCATCGCGGAGCCGGCCGTGCCTCCACGGGCGGCGAAGATCAATCCCACCGTTTCGCCGCGCATCTGCCAGCGGCGAAGGGTTTCCAATGCTTCTTCGCGGGATATTTCCATGGCGCCATGTTAGCACAGGGTCCGCGAGGGAAAGCAAATCGAGCATCAGGCTTGCCGGCAGAACTGCCCGGAACGACTGCATGAAAAAATAACCGCCTCATTCAAAGCCTGGCGCGAATCGCACTTTGACGCTAGTCCGTGGGCAGCCCAACGCGCTTCATCAGGTCCTGGCAGCGCGGGTCGGCGCGCAGTCCATCCATTTTGGGCCGCACGCGCAGCGTAGTCAAAATCCAAGCGTGCTGCCGATACGCCTCTTCAAGCCAATGCAGGGCTTCGTCATTGTCCCCGAGCATTCCAAATGCAAAGCCGATGAAGGCAGCAATCGTGCCCGTTACCTGCTCGCCATTTATAATACGGGCCAACTCGTTACGCGCGTCGTCGGGTTTGCCCGTTGATGCCAGGATGAAGGCCCGTACGACCTCCGTGGGAACCAAGACGCCGCCGGCTTTTTCCATCTCCTCGAAGGCTTGCTCGGGAAGCTGCTTCATAGCGTAACTAAAACTCAGGAGGATATGGGGCAAAGCGAGTTCAGGCTCAATTTCCAGGCAGCGGAGGAATCCCTTAATGGCTTCGTTAACATGCCCGCTATAGTAATGGACGAGCGCGCGGAAATAGAGTGACCAGGTGCTGAGAGGGTTCAGTTCCACCGTTCGTTCGGCAAGGCGCAGGGCTTCCTCGAGCCTGCCCATATACGTCATCATTTGGCAGGTAGCGCTGAGGGCGAGTTCACAGTTTGGGTCGATTTCGATGGCCCGGCGAGCCTCCCGCTCGGCGCTTTTCCAGTCCCAATCAGCGATCATATGAACGTACGACATTGCCGCGTGGGCATCGGCCAGGTTCGGGTCAATCTCCAGCGCCTGGGTTGCATAGGACCTGGCCTTATAGCTGGCCTCGCTGGGCGGGACGAATCCCATTATTCCGAGCATTGAATATAAGTGTCCGCTGAAGGAAAGAGCGAGCGCGAAGGCGGGATCCTTTTCAAGCGCCTGGCGGCAATATTCCAGGGCTTTGAAGAGTCCCTGGCGCGTGCACTTCCCGCCTTCATGGCGGGCCCGCAAACACAGTTCGTAGGCCTCGCGATTCTCCGTGGCTCGCTTGCCGAGCTGCTTTTCTTCCGTCGGGCTCAGCTTTACGCGCAGCTTGTCGAAGATGACCTTGGCGATCTCTTCCTGCACGTCGAAGATGTCGTCAACCTTTCGTTTGTAGCGCTCGCCCCAAAGCTGCCAGCCGTTGACCACATCCATCAGCTCGGCGCTGATTACCAGCGTCTCGCCGCGCTGGAGCACGCGCCCCGTCAGCACCGCGCGCACGTTCAGCTCGCGGCCCAGTTCCAGCGGGTCGCCCTTGCGGCCCTTGTATCGGAACACCGTGCTGCGGGCCAGCACGCGCATCCGGCCGAGCTGTGACAGGCTGTTGATCAGGTCCTCGGTGATTCCGTCGCTCAGATATTCACTGTCGGGATCACCGCTCGAGTTCTCAAAGGGCAGCACGGCGATGGCGTCCTTGTCCTCTTTGGGTTTGGAATCTTTTTCTGCTGCCGGGACAGGCTTGCTGCCCGAGTCGAGGTCGCGTTTCAGGCGTTTCAGGTCGGCAAGCATTCCTCCCGCGCTCTGATAGCGAAGTTGCCGGTCCTTTTCCAGCGCCTGAGTGATGATTTCCCCGAGTTTGGGCGGCAGGCTGGGGCTCAATTGGCTTGCGGGCGTGGGGGTTCTGTGCAGAATGCCGTCGAAAATCGCCGCAGAGGTGTTGCCGGAAAATGCCATCCGGCCCGTGGCCATTTCGTAAAGCACCAATCCCAGGCTGAAGAGGTCCGTGCGGGCGTCGAGCTCCTGGCCCAGCGCCTGCTCCGGCGACATGTACGCCACCGTGCCCATGGCCGTTCCGGGGCTGGTCAGGTTTTCTTCGCGGGCTTCCGTCGCGGTATGCAGCGCCGACTTCGATGATTCCGCCGATGCGATTGCAACCTTGGCCAGACCGAAATCCAGAATCTTTACCTGCCCGCGCGTGGTGATGAAGATATTTGCCGGCTTGACGTCCCGGTGCGTGACGCCCTTCTGGTGCGCTGCGTCCAGCGCGTCCGCCATTTGAATGGCCAGGTCAAGCAGCACATCGATCCGTAGGGGCGACCCTTGCGGTCGCCCTTGGGCGGGCGTAAGGCCCGCCCCTGCGTCTCGCGCCAGCATTTCACGCAGCGTCCCGCCTTCCAGCAATTCCATGGCAATGAAGGGCCGGCCCGCGTGGTCGCCGAGCCCATGAATGATGCAAATGTTGGGATGATTCAGCGACGCCAGCACCTGCGCTTCGCGCTCGAAGCGGCTCATGCGCTGGGGATCGGCGGCGAAGGCCTCCGGCAGGACCTTCAGCGCCACCTCGCGGTTCAGCTTGGTGTCGCGAGCGCGATACACCTCGCCCATCCCCCCGGAACCCAGGGGCGAGATGATTTCGTGTGTGCCGATTCGAGTGCCGGCTTGAAGACCCATGGTGTGACAGGATTGTACACCGTGAGGCGCGCCGTCAAAAAGAGATTTTGGCCTACTTGCCGCCTTGCTGGGCGCACTCCTCGATGCGCCGGCGATAAACCTCGCGGGCATGGTTGTAGGCATCGAGGGCGGCGGGAAGATCCGCCTTGGAGATCTTGGGCTGCTTCTGCGACCAGCACTGGTTGACGGCGGCCAGGCACCATCGGGCGCTATCCACGGAGGCGCGAATGGGTTTGCCGTCGACGATCACAAAAATGGGATTGGTATTGGACGAGCCCAGGATGCGCAGCGCCACCCAACTGCTCTTCTCGATCGGCACATCGAAGGAGAGATCGCGGATCGCGCCGTCAGCCAGGAGAGTTTGCGTGCCTGCCGACTGCCCATTGACGATCACTTCCACCGGCACGTTGCGTGTATCGCCGATGCGCGCTCGCTCGATGTGCCAATAGGGCTTCTGGTCCGCCGGCAGATTGTGAATCTCGGGGCGGGGAACCGTGTCGAGCATGGCTGCGGCCTTCACGGTCACGTGAACGGTGGTGGGGCCGGTCAGGTCCAACTCGCTGGCTTTGTCTTCGCTTTGCCCCGCGGCCACGGCGCCGACTTCATTCCCATTCACGGAGAAATCCATCAGGTGGCTGCGCCCATCGGAGGTGTACGTGCGCCCGTCGCGTATCGCCTGGAGATAGGCTTTGTAGGTCAGCGGCCCGTCAATTTTGGCGTAGACCCTGCCCTGGCCAACCACGTCATCGGTGATGCAGGGAAAGTCCGTCTCGCCGCTGATGCGGGTCCGAAAGCCCACATT
>JASIKV010000235.1 GCA_030049455.1 Terriglobia bacterium | reverse complement strand
CGAACAAAGACGGGCTGGTGTTTTGGACCCGGTGAATAGGTGGCGGTAATCGTTGATTTTTTCATGGTCTCCACGGTCTTGCCCCCTCATGGTAGGAATCAGGCTGGAAATCCGTAATTTCCTTGAGCGCTGGGCTGTACTCTTCCTGGGTTGTTCCGGGCTTCTTCGCCAAGTCCATTACATGCAGTTTCCCTTCCTGAATCTGGCGGCCAGCCGCCGGCAGAGCAGAAGCTAATTCAGGCGGAATGGTAATAATGCCGTGCCGGTCGCCATGAATCAATTCGCCCGGACGGATGGTCAATCCCCCCGCTTCCACAGGCCTTCCGAATTCTACATCGTGCACATAAGCGCGCGACATGGCGAAGCGCCCGGCAAAAACCTGGAAGGCGCTTGCTTCGGTTCCGGGCAGTTCACAAGCCGCGCCGTTCGTCACCGCCCCAACACAACCCATGGGTTGTTGCATCTGGCCGGCCGTAAGCGGTGTGTGCAAAGCCTCACCTCCTGATTACTTGGGCTGCGTTCATGACACCCGGTCCCGCATGTATGAACGCGGCATTTTCCTTGTCAATCGTTGGGGCGCGGGGCTTGAGCCTAACGCATGCGGGACGCCGTAGATGACCCTGCGCAAAGGCTATAACGATAGGACAGTGAATATGCGGTTAAACCAGAGGGGGCGGGGAGCGGAATCGATAGATATTGTTCGTGATGGAAGGTAAGTAAGAAAAAGATCCCGGTGGTGGCAGGTAAAATGATATCCCAAGGGCTGCCCTAACAGAAACTCTGGCAACCATGCTTGCATGAGACCCAAAGGGCGGCGTGGACGAATTGTGTAGCTCCGGCGGCGCCATGTGACCCGCCTTGAAGGTGTGCCAGGGTCCGCTTTGAACTTGTAAACACGGCCTTCGCGTTACGGCTGACAAGGCTACAACCCCTGTCAAAAGGAAAAAGCAACACGTGGCGATAAGGTGTCGAGAGTGGTGCAAATGTCGTGCCATTTTTTCCTAAAAATTTCTCAGTCCTAACCTTGTGATTACGATATCCGCCATTGTATTACGGAACTCGGCGCGCGGGAAGAGGGGCTGGCAGAAAAATCAAGCCTGCATTGCCTCGTATCCAGCCAAGTGATTATGCTCCATCTGGGACCAAAGCCCATTACCTTATTGGACGCACCCAGGGGCAAAGTAGATGCCCAATAAGGACTTGTGGCAGGGTTTTCAAATGGCAATCCCAAGTCTGATCTTCTCGTCGCTGCGGACCGGCAAATAACGCAGTAGAATGCTGGGGGCGAAATCCCGGCGATATTTCCAATTCTTAAAAGGAGACAAGCATGGCAGGAACTTACAAGATCATTGAGCTGGTTGGTACCTCTCCGGTCAGCTTTGCCGAAGCGGTGCGCGCGGCCGTCAGCGAGGCGGGGAAGACGGTGCGCAACATGGGATGGTTTGAAGTCGTCAGCCAGCGGGGAAGCATCAAGGATGGCAAGGTGGGGGATTTTCAAGTGACTTTAAAAGTCGGTTTCAAGCTGGAGAGGTAGACTCCGCACCTTGAGCGCCGGCTGCATCGGGGCAAGTGTTTGTTGAGCCGCCTCCATGCGAGGAGAATGACATGACCTGCTGCGACCCTTTGGCGGACGCAATTGATCGTGGAGCATTTTACTTCGGGGCCAAGCACCGGATTGACGACGGAAGGATTGTGAATGATGTGAGCACGGAGTACTTTATCCGCGCCGCCTCGTCCCGCGGGTACGATTATTGGGGTGTGAATTACTGCCCGTTTTGCGGCCGAGCGCTGTCACTCGAATTGTGGCAGGCGGAGAAGAAAAAGTAGATACTCTCGCGAATCCCTACTCGAATGAGATGGTCTTCAATTGAAAGAGTGGGACGGAATAATCGAACACCTGCTGGCTGGCCGGGTCGTATTTTTCCGTAATACCCAGCAGCCGGACTTCCGCGGGCTGGGTGGTGGGCATCAGGTATTTCCCGGTGATGGTCCTGCCGGCGCGCAACGTCAAACTGAGATGGTCCCCCTGAAGGTCTGCATGATCGATATCTTCGAAATTAATATTATCAACTCCTCCGCCGTCAGTTTGCAGAGGGAATGCCGTCGAGGCGGGAATGGATTCCAATAATGAGCCGCGGCCGCCGGGCGGATAAAAATCCAGATACACGTCGAAGACGTGCGCGACCTTCCCTGCCTGATCGGTAATGGTCCCCTTGAACCCGAAATGCTCCCACTCTTCGACGATCTGTTCGCGCGTCCGGTTGTTTATTTCCACGCGAAACGGCAGGCTGCCTCGATTCAGGCGAACGATGACGACCCGGCGCTCCTTCAGGTCAAAGTGCTTGTAGACAACAAAAGAGGAATCCTGCTGGATCACAATCGCGTTCCGTTGCAGGACAATTTCCTTGCCTTCAGAATTGGTCTGGTAAATGGTGTCGCCGTAAAGCGGCGCTGCGAGGAGCGCAAGTCCCGAGCAAATCAGCCAGAATGCTTTCATGGGGCTCCTCATTGCAAAAGAGCCCCGCCGCGCAATCCGGCCGTCGCGGCGGGGCAATCGATCTTCGGGCGGGCCTTAATTCTTTTTCTTGGTGCTGTAGCTCAGGTTTTCTTTCCCCGTCAGCGCTTGAATGCTGGCCTGCGCCGCGGCGGCGTTCGGCCCGTTGGGTTGGAGCTTCAAATAGGTTTGGAAGGCCTCAACCGTGCCGGGAGCGGCCACCACGGTTCCATCGGGCTTGTATTGCGCCTTCCCCATCAATGCCGTTCCCAGCCAGTACCACGCCTGAGCGTTCGAGGGGTCAAGGTCAGTGGCCTTCTTCAGGGCTTCCGCGGCTTGGTCCATCTGGCTCTTGTTCACCATGATGGCGCCGAGGTTGAAGTAGTAACCCGAAGCATGCGTGGGATCCAGCTCCGCTGCCTTCTTAAACTCCGTGGTCGCGTCATCCGGTTTGCCCATGTCGGCATATAAGCTTCCAAGATTGTTGTGGATCTGGGCATCGCCAGGGTCGCCCGTCAAGACTTTCTGGTAATAATCCAAAGCCTTGGCCTGATCCGCCTTCCGAGTGTCAGGATTCGGATCTGCACCCCCTGCCTTTGCCCAGGTGTCTGCCAGGCGCGCTTCGACAATCAGCAGGTTCTTGTCTTTGGCAAGCGGAAGCCCCTCCTCATACTTTGCGGCTGCATCCGAGTATTGCTTCGCATTGTAGAGGGCCGTTCCTTGGTCAAAGACTTGTTTCAGGCTTTGGGTTTGTTTTTGTTCCGCCACTTGCTTCTGGTATTCGGGATTGGAGGCCTGCTCCTTCTGTTGTTGCTGCATGGCCTTTGCAAGATCCAGAGTGATCTCCATTGGATCCCCCACGCCAATCTTGTGTGATTCGGTGTAGAGGTCCTTGCCGTCCGGTCCCACCACGATCAAATTGTATTCCCCAGGCGCCAGCCCGATGTAAACGAACTCACCCTTCTTATTGGCCTTGGTCTTGTTGCCCCAATGGATGTCCTTGCGCTCGACCCGAATTACACAGTTCGCCATCGGCTTCCCGTCTGGACCGATAACCTTGCCTTCCACACCTCCGGTTTGTCCGAACGCCGGAAGGCAGGGCAATAATGCCGCAAAGACGATTCCCACCGCCAAGATTCTCCGAACCCAAGAAGCAGACATAATGCCTCCCTCCTTCTTCTTCCTTCGGTTCATATTCTATCCATTTGGAGTCGGGGACTCAACTGCTCCATAATTCTCACTTGAGGGCCGATTCCCGCTTCCGCGCGTAATGCGGGCGCTGAAGGTATGGAATTGGGTCTTGCACACCCGCCTCTTCAAACGCGCGCAGGCGCAGTGCGCAGCTGTCGCACACGCCACACGCAGCATCCTCAAACTGGTAACA
>JASIKV010000234.1 GCA_030049455.1 Terriglobia bacterium | reverse complement strand
TTTGAAAATCGGCGTGAAGACGTGCTGATCAGGCGGCCATGAGCGGCAAAACTCCAATCCGCGTGGAGCCTTACGCGCCCAAATTCAAGGCGTGCTGGGACGGGTTCGTGCGCGCAGCGAAGAACGGCGTGTTTCTCTTCCACCGGGATTATCTCGAATACCATGCCGACCGCTTCCATGATCTTTCGATGATGTTTTTTCAGGAGGACCGGCTGGTTGCCCTGATGCCCGCGAACCTCCGCGACGGAGCGTGCGTTTCGCATGGTGGGCTCACTTTCGGCGGAATCATCACCGACCAGCGTATGACCACCGGCATGATGCTGGAGGTTTTCCGCGCCTTGATGGGCGAATTGCAGATGCGCGGCGTCCAAAAGCTGGTCTACAAGGCCGTGCCGCACATTTATCACACCCTGCCGGCGGAAGAAGACCTGTATGCGCTGTTTTTGCGGCGTGCCCGGTTGACGCGACGGGATGTATCTTCCACTGTGGCCTGCGGCAGGAAGCTTCCGCTCCTAAAGGGCCGCCGAGGCGCCCTGAAGCGGGGGAAGGGCCAGGGAATCAAGGTAGCGCGCTCGGAGTCGTTTGCCCGATTTATGGCGATTGAAGAGGCCAACCTGGAGTCGCGCCATGGTGTGCGGCCGGCCCACTCGGCTGCCGAGTTACAACTGCTCGCCGGACGCTTTCCCGAGAACATCAAACTCTTCGCTGCTGAGCGTCAGGGTGAGATGCTGGCCGGCGTAGTGATCTACGAGAGCCCGAATGTTGCGCACGCCCAGTATATCGGCGCAACTCCCCAGGGAAAAAGCCTCGGGGCAATCGATTGCATCGTCGATGTTCTTTTGAATGAGGTCTACGCCGGGAAACCCTATTTCGATTTTGGAATCTCCACCGTGGACAATGGGCGCACCTTGAATGCCGGACTGGTTCAGAATAAGGAGAGCTACGGCGCGCGCGCGACGATGTATGATTTCTACGAGCTGAGCCTGGAAAAATGACCGCTTCGAGAATCTCCGCAATTCGCGATTTGGGCGGGCATTCATTAACGGAACTTCCCGGGGGATGCCAAATCCGGGAGTTGCCGAGAATTGAAGATGCCCGCGGAAATCTCTCTTTCGTCGAGGGCAAAAACCACATTCCTTTTCCCATTCGGCGTGTCTATTGGGTGTACGACGTTCCGGGCGGCGCAGCGCGCGATGGGCATGCGTACCGCACTCTTGAGGAATTCGTCATCGCGGCCTCCGGCAGCTTTGACGTGGCGGTCGATGACGGCGCGCGCGAGCAAGTCGTTCAACTCAACCGTTCCTATGTGGGCATTTACATTCCCTCCGGGGTTTGGCGCAGGTTTGAGAATTTTTCGAGCAATTCCGTGGCGCTGGTTCTTGCCTCGCTGGCGTATTGCGAAGAGGATTACTTGCGCGATTACTCGGCATTTGTGCGGGAACGGAAGAGGCAATGACCACACTCGCCGATTGCCGGTTGCTCGACCTGCCCCGCATCGTTCAGCCGGGCCTTGGAAGCATTACGCCGGTTGAGGGCGGCAAGGACGTGCCTTTTGAAATCGCGCGCCTCTATTACCTCTACGATGTGCCCGGAGGCGAATCCCGCGGAGGCCACGCACACAAGGAGTTGGAGCAGGTCATCATCGCGGCGCTCGGTTCATTCGAGGTTGAGGTGGATGACGGCTCGCGCAAAAAAACGTTCACTCTGAATCGCAGCTATCAGGGCTTTTACCTGCCGCGATTGGTTTGGCGCGAGCTTAAGAACTTTTCTTCCGGGGCAATTTGCCTGGTGCTGGCTTCACAGCCCTTTCGCGAGGAAGATTATCTGCGCGATTATGCGGAGTACATTCGATATCTGAATTCGCCGGCCTAGTGCGGCAAATTCGGTGAGGGCGGTCTCGAGGCCTCCTTGCACGAGGGGAGATTGATTGCCGCATGACAAGCGACCAAAGTCTTTCCGCAGGGGAGCGAGCGGCGCCGGGCTGGTTTTTCCTGGGAAAGAGGGCGCAGATCATCTGCTGGGGCGGAGCCCTGCTCTTCGGCGCGATCCAGGCGTGGAGCGTCCGCCACGCCGTCGACCCCGACGGCTTGTGTTATCTCGATCTGGCGAGCGCCTTTTCGCAGCGCGGCTGGAGCGCGTTGGTCAATGCCTTCTGGAGCCCTCTCTACCCGGCGCTTCTGGGGGCGGTATTCAGGGTCTTGAAGCCCTCACGCTGCGCTGACGCCCCCATCGCCCACATTTTGAATTTTGCCGTTTACGCCCTCGCCCTTGCCAGTTTCGAATTCCTCTGGCGCACCCTGCGCAGATATCAGGAAGAGCGGCTCGCCGCCCGCAGGACACTCAACGTCATTTTGCTTCCGCAGTGGGCTTGGCGTTTCCTGGGCTTCGTTTTGTTCGTGTGGACAGCCCTCCAGCTTACTGAGCTCTTAAGCATCAACCCGGATGTACTTCTCACCGCCGCAATCTATTTGGCCGCCGGGCTGGTCATCCGCATCCGCATGAATCCGGCGGGCTGGCGCGCTTACCTGGCGCTGGGAGTGGTTCTGGGACTCGGCTATTTGGCGAAAGCTCCAATGTTCCC
>JASIKV010000233.1 GCA_030049455.1 Terriglobia bacterium | reverse complement strand
GATAAGTCGATCCTTGCGCGCAGTTTTGAAATCGGCAAGACCAATCGCGGCGAAGTGGTCCGGGTGGAAGCAGGCGGCAAGGGGATCAATGTTGCGAAGGCGCTGAAGCTTTGGGGTGCGTCGGTTTTTACGCTGGGTCTGGTGGCGCGCGGCGATGGGCAACTGATTCTCGACGCCCTCAGCGCTCAAGGGATTCCTGCCGATTTCGTCCGCGTGCCCGGTGACACGCGCGTGTATATGAAGATCCACGACACCACGAGCGGCGCGGAAACCGAGCTGAACGAGCTGGGCGCGCCCTTAACCCCCGCGGACCTGAACGGGCTGCGCCGGAAAATCGAGCATTACGCGCCACAGTCCGAGGCGATGATCTTCTCCGGAAGCTTGCCGCCCGGCGCGCCGCCCGAAACCTTTCTGGATCTGATTCGCCTGGCCACGGAGCGCGGCGCAAAGTGCATTTTGGATACGAGCGGACCCGCGCTGAAGCTTGGGCTGGCCGGCGGGCCGCACCTTGTCAAACCCAACCGCGCGGAGGCTGCGGATCTGCTGGGCCGTCCGTTGCGTACCCGCATTGAACTGGTGGAAGCGGCGCGCGAGTTGATGCACATGGGGGCTGCGCAGGTCTTGATTTCGCTGGGCGCGGAGGGCGCATTGGGAGTGGCGGGCACGGAAGCGGTGTTTGCAGTGCCGCCCCCGATCGCCTTTCGGAGCAGCACGGGCGCGGGTGACGCGATGGTCGCGGCCATGGCCATTGCCGCCGTCGATCGCATGCCCCTTCGCCAGGCCGTTCGCCTGGCCGTCGCTGCCGGCGCTGCCACGGCCGCTCAAGAGGGAACCCAAATGGCGGAACTCTCCGCCGTGAAGGATTTGATCCCCAAAGTCACTTTGAAAGAGGCGGTGGGGTAAGGCGCGGAATCCAGCGCGGCACAACCCGCAGAAAATCCTCGTATTCCCGCCCGAATCTTTTCCGCAATCCGGGCTCTTCAACGAACACCACGAAGATATGAATCACCAGGAACGCTATCCCTGAGAACAAAACCATCGCCAAGGACTTGAGGTAAAGTGCCCAGCCCAGCAGAAGCGCGATGCCGCCGGCGTACATGGGATTGCGCACCAGCCGGTACGGCCCATGTGGAACGAAACGCCTCGGCGGATCGAATACCGCGGGCGTGCCGCGGCCTTCGAAGATGAAAAAGCCAATGGTGGTGAGGCTCAGCGCAGCGCCCAGGGCCATCAGCACGATGCCCGGTGCGCCTGACCATCCCGGAATCATGCGCGGGAAATATTTGTCGAGCGCCCGGCACATCAGCGCCACCCATCCCCAGGCTGCGAGGAAGATCGATGCATAAACAACCGAGCGAAGTGCGATCCATGCGCGAGTCATGTTGATTTCGGTTATTGGCTTCCTGGCGGGCTGAGCCGCTTGACGGCATTGAGGTAGGTTGCGTTCACGGGATCCAGATCAAGCGCCGTGCGATATTCCTGCAGCGCGTCCGGGCGGTCGCCTTTGCTCTCGTAGGCGTATCCCAGGCTGTAGTGCAACGCCTGGTTCTTGGAGTTAATCTGCAAAGCCAGCTTGTATTCCTCGATGGCGCCGTCCCAATCCTTCTTGTGCAGGAGCCGGTTCCCCAGGTTGATGTGCGCCTGCAGACTGCCGGGGTCCAGCCGCGCCGCTTCGCGATACTCGGAGATGGCGCCATCCTGATCGTCTTTCTGTGTGAGCACCAGGCCGAGATCGAAATGCGCGGCGGGATTGTTGGGGTTCAGGGCCAGGGCCTGGCGGTATTCGGCGATGGCGCCGTCCCAGTCGTTGTTTTGCGTGGCGGCATTGCCCAGGCCGACGTGCGCCTGGTCGTTTTGCGGATCAATTTGAATCGCCTTCTGATACTCGGCAACTGCGCCGGTCCAGTCGTTCTTCGCGCCCAGCCGGTTGCCCAGGTTCACGTGCGCCTGCTCGTTGCCGGGATTTAACTGAATGGCCTGGCGATATTCCGAAATGGCGCCATCCTGATCTCCCTTTTGTCCCAGCGCCTGGCCCAGAACCACGTGTGCGCGATCGTTCTCGGGGCCTAGGCTGATGGCTTCGCGCGCTTCGGTTGCCTGGCCGTCCCAGTCTCCCAGCTTCCCCAGCGTGAATCCCAGATTGATGTGCAGGTCGGGATTTTTCGGGTCCATCTGGAGCGCAGCGCGATACTCGGATTCCGCGCCGTTGTAATTCTTGGCCTTCAGAAGTTCCGCGGCGCTGGCAACGTGCTGGACCTCCGTTTGATTGGCCTGCACCGAGTGAGTCGAGGCCGCGGGTTGGTTTACTTTGGCGATTTTCACGGCCGTGGCCAGTTCGTCGGAGCCGCCTGCGGCCTTCAGCTGGCGCAGGAACTGATCGTCGGGCGTGAAATCAATTCCGCGCTGCTGCACAAGCATGGTGATGCGATGACTCGGAATCTCTCCCGAGACCAGGGAGATGATCTGGACCGCCGTCAGGGGCGCTCCGGGCGTGTTCGCCTGGCCTCCGGCGGAAAGGGAAGCGCTGGCAAGGAGAATCAACACCCAAGCGACAATTGATGTCCGGCGGCACATGGGTACCTTCCCCCTACGGATTTGGTCAAATGCGTGGGGCCATTGTAGCACGCGGATTTAAGCCCGAGCATCTCCTGAACGTGGGTGAATCGCGTGGTGTGGGCAGATAGGGCGTAATCCGGGCGGCGTGTGAGGCCGCAACCGGTTTATTCCTGCCCGTAAAAACCTAGGTACAGACGCTGATCATAGTCAACCACTGCCACCCTGAGGCGATCCATGAATCCGAAACGGCCAACGACGTTCACTGAGATTGATTCACTCTCTGCAAAATAAACCATCGCATGCCACTCAAGGTCGAAAGCCGAAATGGTGATCTCGTGTCCAAAGGTTTGAAATGACCCCACCGCAGTGCGAATTCTCTGCCTTGTGCCCGTAAACAAAGACAATCTCAAATGGTCAGCAATCTCCCGACTAAGAATGCAGAAGGTGCTGCCGGTATCCACATTTGCAATCAAATCAACGTGACGCGCCGAATCTGATGTCAGGGTGAGAGGAACAGAAATCGCATTCCGGCCTTCGTAAGAGTGAAAAAAAGGAAAAGTCAGGGAGTGCAAACTCAGAGCCATCCTCCCATCCTGGGTAAATCATCCTCTTCAATGCGAATGACCAGGGGCCGCTCTATCCCCAAGGCTCGCGCACGCTCCATAATCGATTCCAGTGACTTTCCGTGCCCAATCAATTGGTCAGCGTTCAAGACGACCCATTCGCCAAAGTATTCGCGGCGATGCTGGGACAACCAGAGGAGTTCGCGGGAACGGTCGATTGCCTTTAATCGAGCCGGACGCACGGGCGGAAGGGTTTTTGCAGGCATTCACGTTCCTTGGAAGCAGCGCTTCATTCTCTATCTGAATTTTAGCCCCCCAGTTACCGAAAGTAAATCTCCGAATTGTCTTGGTGTGGGTTGAGGCTGATCTTCTATTTTGAGAGCTTCCGTTTTCGCTCCAATTGCCTGATTGCTTCTGTGTGGTCCGCGATTAATTTCTCGTAAACTGAAATGTTGTCTTTGGCCGCTTGGTCACCGGCTTTTGCGTCGGTTTTGTGCTGGCGAAGCTGCCGCTTTAGCCTCTTTCTTTGGTCGTCGTCATCAAAAATCTGCTCTTCGATTGTGATATGTCTGTGCTTAAACCTCCCTCCCCGACCCACGGGCCCGGGCGGCGATGGCCTCCCCCACGTTGTTCGTGAGTGGCGGAGGCGTCCACAAACGCATCTCCCCCACACTTCGAACAGCCCTTGGCCCGAGGGAACGAATCACTTCTTCGCCGTCTCATCAATAAAATTGGCAAAATCCCGCTTCAGCTTGGCGTGCGCCTTGGAGTCGAGGTAGACCATGTGGCCGGATTCGTACTGTGCGTGCGAAATGTTCTTGCGGAATTCCGGCGGCAGGTCGAGATGGTCAAACGTGTACCAGGCGGCGAGGTAGGGCGTGGCGAGGTCGTAGAAGCCCTCCATGTTCAGGATGTGAAGATAGCGGTCCTTCACCATCGCCTCGCGAAGGGGAGTGGCCGTTTCCGG
>JASIKV010000232.1 GCA_030049455.1 Terriglobia bacterium | reverse complement strand
GGCGGAGTTCAGGCCGCCACCAGCTACGTGGACCCGGACACGCTCACCGTCACCGTTCCGGAATTACCCGCGGGGTGGCAGGATGTGACGGTTTCAAACCCGAATGGCATTACTTACACTGCCCACGGGTTATTTCAGGTTCTCGCCCCGCAGGCCACTCCGGCCATTACCGGATTTTCTCCCGCCACCGTGGCGGTGGAATCGGGCATTCCGGGATTTGACACGCCGTTGACCGTTACGGTTCAAGGTACAGGTTTCGCCGCCTATGATTCGGTAGAAATCAACGGTCAGCCAGCTACGAGTGCGTTCCTGGACGCCTCTGACCTTTTGGTGACGATTCCGGCCACGCTGACGGGACAAACTGGATCGATTTCCTTCACGGTAGTTTCCCCCTATACCGGCGCTTCCAACACTGCTTCTCTTCCCTTGGTGAACCCGGTTCCCGTCATTGACTACAACACACCCGCCATACTGAACACAGCCAATGGTGCGTCAAGCGTAAGTGTTTTTGGGACGGCATTCGTGGACGCTTCAATTGTCCAATGGAACGGGCAAAGTCTCTCCAGCATGCTGGTCCAGGGTGAGAACGCCGGAAGTGGAGACGAAGAACTCATTGGCTATATTGCTTCGGGCCTTCCGGCAAGTGGGACTGCCACCATCACCGTTTTCAACCCTGCCCCGGGAGGCGGAACCTCCGGCGCATTTACTCTGAACTATTCCACCGACTATCCGCAAGTGTCCTTTCCCACTAGTATTGCCTTCGGAACAGTTTTGGTGAATAACCCTGCGCCGCAGAGTATTCAGCTCACGAATTCCGGCACTGCCAACTATTCTTTGACCGCGGTCACGGCGGGCTCCGGCCCCTTCTCGGCGCAGGCCAGCGGGTGCAGCAGCGTGCCGCCGCAAGCATCCTGTACTTTGCAGGTGCAGTTCCTGCCCACCGCCGCCGGGGCCGCGAGCGGTATCCTCACGTTTACGGATAACTCCCGCACCAGCCCCCACACCATTCCGCTGACCGGCACCGGAGCCCAGTCGTTGGCTCCCGTGGTTACGCTCACGTCCATCAACTCCCTCGATCAGACGGTTACGTCCACGGTCAACGGCACGGCCACAGTGGGAGGAAGCGCGGTTCCTGCCACGGCTTGGATTGAATACGGGACCAGCCAGACGCTGGTCACCTATACTCAATCCGCCAGTTGGTCATTCACCGGCGACGGCAACATCTCCGGCTCGCTCTCCGGCCTGAATCCGGCCACCACGTATGCGGCGCGCCTGGCGGTTCAAACGGCCAACGGAACGGGCAAATCCGGCATCCGGCTCTTCGCCACCATGCCGGCTCCCGCCGCGGTCGCGTTGGCCCTGGCGTCTGGAGCCTCGAATACCGCCACCGTCAATCCGGGCCAGACCGCCACCTACCAGTTGATGGCTTCCGATGGCGGAAACGGCTACACGGGAACAGCCAACTTCACCTGCACACCCACTCCCAGCGTGCCCTCCTGCACCATTTCGCCCTCCAGCGTCAGCATTGGAGTCACGCCCACGCCCATCACCGTGACGGTCACGACCACCGGACCATCAAATGTTCCGCCCAACCCATTCCCGAGAGGTCCGGTTTGGATGTTGGGACTGCTGCTGGCTCTTGGTGCGTTGGTGTGCCGAAAAAAGCGCTACAGACTGGCGCTCGCGTTCTCTCTGATTGTGCTGGCGGTTTTTGCTTTCGCCTGCGGTGGCGGTGGTTCGAGTTCCAGCACACTCACGCCCACGCCCGCGCCCACAACCGCCGCTGGCAATTACTACATGCAGATCAGTGCCACATCAGGCGAGGCGCAGACCTCCTACCTTCTCACCATGGTGGTGGAGTGAGTCGCTGTAATTTTCGGGATGAATTGAGCGCCGGACTTTGGGAGTTGCGATTCCTCTTCCCAATTTCACGGGTCACTTTCCAGGCCGGCGGGGACGAGGAAGATCGCCGGCTTTCCGGACACCAGCAATCCGTCGGCCACGGCACCTTGTGATTTCTTGAAGATCCGGCGCATCATGTTTGCTCTTCCGTCCCTTCGGGTGCGGTCCCGGTCAGAAGGTATCCTCTCCCCTCAGTTTACGCTACCGGAACCTCGTTTGAACCGCCCAGCTTCCTCTGGTACACAAGAAAATACCCTGCCGGCACCAGGAATACGGTCAGCAGGACGGAGGCCGTCAAGCCCCCAATCAAGGCGCGGGCCAAGGGGGCGTAGGACTCACTGCCCGCGCCGAGCTTGAAGGCCATCGGCAGCAAGCCGATGATCGTGGCGAGCGAGGTCATCAGGATGGGCCTCAGCCGCACGCGGCAGGATTCAATAATGGCATCGCTCACGCTCCTGCCCGCGCTCCGGAGATGGTGCGCAAACTCCACGATCAGGATGCTGTTCGACATGGCGATGCCGGCGACGCGGGGGGCGAAGCGCCGCCTCGCCCCTACCGGTGTATCTATAAGACACGCAGCAAAGCCGGAACAGGGGAAAATCTGCGCAAATCTGCGGTAGAATGGCGCACGGCACATCGGAGAACGAAGGGATTGAGCGCCCGTGAAGAAGCAACGCAGAATCATTGTCTACATTGCGACCAGCGCTGACGGATTCATCGCCCGCCTGGATGGCAGCTACGACTGGCTGGATCGTCCGCGCCCCCCGGGAAATTACGGCTTCGACAAGTTCATGCGGTCCATCGATACCATCATCTGGGGGAAGAAGACTTACGACCAGGCGATCGCACACTTCAAGGGCAAGAGCCTGGGCTTTGGCCCCAAGATTAAGAGCTTCGTATTTG
>JASIKV010000231.1 GCA_030049455.1 Terriglobia bacterium | reverse complement strand
ACGGAAACCCTGTTCATTTTCATGGAGTGAGAATTATTGCAAATTCCGGCCAGGTGTCAAGGCCATCCGGCGGGTTGTCGATAAAGTTAACAGGTCATCTCATGTTCCCGCCGCCTCCCGCCGATGAAAAGGAATGTATCAGGCCCCGCCGATTCTGTGGGCGGAGCGAAATCCTTGACTGTGCCCGGGGGAGAATTGGCATGCCGACCAGCGCCGGTTTGCAACAAGAAGCGAAAGGATGGGTCACGCTGCGGACCTCCGCGCGAAGCTCATGGCTGGACCACGTGGCCCGGCGCTGGACAGCTCAAGTCGTAGGTCAGCCGCAGGCTACGGAGGCCATCCTGCGTCTGCTCCAGCGCATCGAGGTGCAGGCATGCCAACCTCAAAGAACCATGGGCTCGATGCTCCTGCTTGGTCCGCCCGGCTGCGGAAAGACTCATTCCGTTGAAGCTCTGGCGGACGTCCTGCTGGGGAGCCCCGGCGCCTTGCTGAAGATCAATTGCGCGGAGTTTCAGCAGCAGCACGAAATCGCCAGGCTGATTGGCGCGCCGCCCGGCTACATCGGACATGCCGACACTGAGCCCGTTTTCACCCGCGAAAACCTGGAGCGCTGCCGCACGCCGGAATTCCCCTATACGCTCGTCCTCTTCGATGAAATCGAGAAGGCCCATCACTCCTTGTATTCCCTGCTGCTGGGCATCCTGGATCGCGCGGAGATGAACGATGGGCGCAACCGCCATGTGGATTTCTCCTCGTGCCTCTTCTTTTTCACCAGCAACATCGGCAGCAAAGACAGCCTGAGTGCCGCGGGCTCCTCCGGTTTTGTCCCGCCCGCCGGCCAGGAGGAAGCCAAAGCCCGCCACTTTCGCGCCGTATCCCTGCGCGCCCTGAAGCGCCACTTCCCTCCCGAGTTTCTGCGCCGCATTGAGGATACGGTTGTCTACCAGCCGCTTCGTCCGGCGCACCTGCGAAACATTCTGGAACTCGAACTGGCCAAGGTCAGCCGCATCTTTGCCCGCCATTCCAGCACCCCATTTCAGGTGGACTTCTCGAGTCGAGCCAAATCGCTGCTGCTCCAGCACGGCTGCGACATGGAGTACGGCGCGGCAAACCTCCACCACACCCTGGCTTGCGAGCTTCAGGATCCGCTCTATCGCCTGATGGCGACCGGACAGGTCACCGCCGGCGATTCCCTCGGTGTATTCGCGAAAGGCTCCGACCTTGTCTTTCGGAAGTGTTGATTCACGAGGGAGAAATTCGGTAGTGTCCCAGTCTGAATTTTTATGAGCACTCCAATGCGGAATCTGCCGCACTCCGCTGTAGCTGCGCTCTATGAGCGTCGCGTTTTACGGGATATGTCCGTCGGCTGACGGACAAGCCCCGGCGGCGGTTCCGCCTGGGCGGGACTGCCGCTACAGAATTCAAACTGAGATACTACGGGCACTCTGCGACGGCAAACTGCGCAAACTGGCAAATGGGATCGCAGACATCAGCATCAAAGTTTGCGCCCTCCGCGGCATCAGGAAACACCACTCTGTCATGCGCTATAACTCTAGACCACGCGCTTGAAAGCACGGTGATATAATCGCCGCGCTTATCCGGTTCTCTTAGGGCGCTCGACCCGAAAATTGAAGATATCGGCGCGGCGGCCATCCGGCCATCGAGAAGGGGCAGTTTATTCATGCGACTCTTAATCAAGTTCAATTTGCTTCTGGTAATCGTATTTGCCGTCAGCATCGCCATCACTGCATACGTCGCCCATGGCTTTCTGGAACAGAACGCCCACGACCAGGTGATTCAACAGGCACGGTTGATGATGGGAGCAGCGGGCGGTATGCGGACCTACACCTCAAAGCAAGTGGGCCCCCTTCTGGCCGGGTACGAAAACGAAACGAAGGCATTCCCGCCCCAGCGCATTCCGGCTTATTCCGCCACGGAGGTGTTCAACTACCTGCGCAAGGATTATCCCGCCTATACTTACAAAGAGGCGACGCTGAACCCCACCAATCTGCGCGATCGCGCGGAGGACTGGGAAGCCGACCTGATACAGGAATTCCGCAATCATCCCGAACTGAAGGAAAGAACGGGCACACGAATGACCGCCGATGGGGCGGCTCTGTTCCTCGCACGGCCGCTCGCCGCGGCCCCGGAATGCCTGCGCTGCCACAGCATTCCGTCCGTTGCGCCGGCCTCCATGCTGGCCACCTATGGGCCGGACCACGGCTTCAATTGGAAATCCGGTGAGGTGGTGGCCGCCCAGATCATTTCCGTGCCCGTCTCCGTGCCGGAGGGGATGGCGGACCGGGCCTTTAAGACCCTGCTGATTTCTCTTTGCGGCGTCTTCATCTTCTCGCTGGCGCTTCTGGACCTGGGATTGATCGTCATCGTGGTCCATCCCGTTGACCGCCTGTCGCGCATGGCCGACCAGATCAGCAATGGCAGTTTTCACCTTCAGGAGATTCCTGCCAGGGGCTCGGACGAAATCGCTCAGTTGGCCCGGTCGTTCAATCGCATGTTCCAGACCTTGACGAACGCGCTGGGCCCTACCGGATCGCAGTAAGGGTTAGACTTGACCCTATTTCGCCCGCTTGAATTGGACAGGTTTCGCGATGGCAGGCAACGATGGGCCGCAAGATGCAATCCAACCGATAATAGCCGCTGTTCAGGTCTTTTGATGTGATCAGGATATGCCTTCTCCGGCAACCCTCAGCCGGCAGGGAGAAGCGAGTCGCAGAATGAAAAATAGGGATTTGATCCCGGCGTGGGGCCGGGTTCTAAAGGGCCAGAAACCATTCCTGTCCGTTGAAATTACCAAGGAATGTCCCCTGCAGTGTCCGGGATGCTACGCCTATGGCGAGGACCACCTGGGCGGCGCGACCACATTGCGCGACCTGAGCGATTCCAAGGGAGACGACCTGGTAGCCGGAGTGCTCGGGTTGGTGCGGCGTTACCGCCCGCTGCACGTATCCATCGTGGGTGGCGAACCCCTGGTTCGTTTTCGCGAACTGGACGTTCTGCTCCCCAAGCTCGAAACCATGGGCGTGGAAGTGATGGTGGTCACAAGCGCGGTCCGTCCGATTCCCGCAGCCTGGGCGAAGCTCGCCAATCTCTACATCGCGGTCTCCATCGACGGGCTTGCGCCTGAGCACGACAGGCGGCGCGCGCCTGCCACCTACGAACGCGTTCTGAAGCACATCATCGGGCACAGAATCAACGTGCACTGCACCATTACGCGGCAACTTCTTCAGCGCGCGGACTACCTGCAGGAATTTGTGACTTTCTGGTCGGGCCAAAAGGAGACGCGGAGGATTTGGTTCAGCCTGTATACGCCCCAGGAAGGAGAAATAAGCGAGGAACGGCTGACTCCGCAGGACCGCGCAATAGTCGTTGCCGAGCTGCGGCGACTGGCCCAGAAGTTCCCGCTGATCGAAGCTCCGGACCGCCTGCTGAAGGGTTTTCAGGATCCCCCCGCCAAGCCGCAGGATTGCATGTTTGCGCAAATCACGGCCTGCGTTTCTTCCGACCTAACAACTTCCATTACCCCATGCCAATTCGGCGGGCGGCCGGTATGCTCGGAGTGCGGATGCATCGCCTCTGCGGGCCTTGCCTCATTTTCAAAATACAAACTGGCGGGACTCGTCCAAATCGGGGAGTTATTTTCCCTCTCCAAAAGGCTTGGCGATAGGTTCGCGGCAGCTACGGCCTGATCCCCGCATTGAAATTAAACCAATAAACTGGAAGCTTATCTTCCGGCAGGAAGACTTTCGAGGAAGTCCTTCACGGCTTTTACGTAGGGCTCGCGCGCCTGGTTGAACCCTTCACCGTGGCGCTGGCCAGGCACCACGACGATCCTGCTCAAGGGGCTGCGGGCATGGTCATCGAGCAATTGAGCCACGGAGGGCGGCATGCGCCGGTCGCCCTTGACCGCCACAAAGAGAATCGGGCGGTCGCCGATGCGCTCCACCGCCTTCACGCAATCGAAGTCCGCAACATGGAAGTGCCCGCGCCACGCAGTCAAATAAGCCACCTCATCCGCGATTGGGAATCCGGGCAGGCGCAGAAACAGGCGCAGGTGGTGCCGCATGGTGCCGAGCATGGAATCGAATGAGCTGTCGGAAACAACCGCGGAAATGTCAGGCGAATCTGCCGCTGCCAGCAACGCCGCGGCCGCGCCCATCGAAACTCCCCAGACGATGACCGGGCGCGACGCCTGCTCGTTCTCAACGGCGTATCGCACCGCGCCAAGAACGTCCAGGCGTTCCTGATAACCCAGCGTCGTGATCGCCCCGCCGCTCATTCCCTGGTGACGCAGGTCAAACAGCACTCCGTTGTAGCCAAGGCTGTGGCCGAAGACTGCCATCGGCAACATTTCGATGCGCGTGCGATTGAGCCCGTGGACGTAAATGATCGTTCCATGCGCAGCGCCATCGGCGGGAATGTACCAGCCTTTCAGGCGCACCCCGTCCGGAGCGGAGAATTCGATCCACTTGAAATCGAGATTGAAGGATTTCGGCGTCTTGCCGTCGTTGGGATCGGGATAGTGATATTGCCGGGTGGTGACGATTCCGGCGAAGAACCAGGGCACGTATCCAAAAAAAAAGCCGGCCACGAGGACAACGACGATCAGCGCCACGTTGCGGATGATTTTGAGTATTCGCGAACCTGTGGGCACCCGTTCCTCCGGCGGAGATTGTACCACGGCGTGCTCCGGAGCAGCCCTGCCGAAGAGGGTGGGCAAGTTTATTTGATGCAATCACTCAAGTATTGTTGCGATCCTTGCGAGAACTTCGTCCATGATCACCTCTGGCACTCTTTCTAACCTCCTTCCATGACGCGCACTGAGGTCCAGCGCGCGAGGCTGGTCGCAACGAACGATTCCGGTGGTTTGGGTCCCTGAACCGGCAAGGGAAACAGCAAATCCGGCCGTGCGCGCGAAACTACCTCCGCTGGTAATGGGAAGAACTACGGGAACTTTTGTAACCAGGTTAAAGGCATCCGGTGACACGATCAATACGGGACGCCGGCCTTTCTGCTCATGTCCTTCCGCAGGATCGAGCCCCACCAGCCAGATTTCGCCACGCCTCATCAGATAAGCTCTCGACCCACGCGTTTGCCGCTCAGCCACGCCCGCTCTTCCCGGGTGCGTCGAGTGCGGGGACGGCATTGGGCAAGCAGCTCATCCAGCGTGTAGCGGGGCTTCTTCTGCGGTTCCACGACAAGCCGGTCGCGCTCTACCGCGATCCCGACCTTTGTCCCCGGCCGCAGATGAAGGACATCGAGCACGGCGCGCGGAACCGCCAGCATCACCGACCCGCCAACCTTGCGAAGGTTTGTCCTGTGCATGCCATCCTCTCTAGTTATATCTCAATATAACTTGAAACCAAAAGGATTACAATCCTTCAATATTCAGAAAGAGGGGAAATCCCACAGAACTTCACGGGCCATTATGCTGTCCACCGCTTGAAGACACGGAACCGGCCTATGCGGGTTCGCCCTCTTCACCCCGCGGTTCGACAATGTGGGTCATGAGCAACACGACGACCACAGCCGTCATCGCGGCACAGAGCGCAGTCACGGCTCCATACCCCGATTTTTGAAAGAGCACGCCCCCCACATAGGCGGTGGCGCCAATTCCCATTTGCGACGCGATGTTCCGCAAAGCGATGAATGAACCTCGCTGTGCTGCGGGCACCATTTCCGTCATCAGAGCGGTCAAGGGCCCCTGCCGGAATGCCGCGCCCAGGCTGGCAAGCCCGAACACTCCAAGCAGCGCCAATCCCCAGGGCAGAAATGGCACGAAGACCACTGCAACCGCCAGCAGCACGTTACTGACGATCGAAATGGCACGCTTCCCAAAACGGTCCGACAGAATTCCCCCCAACGGCGCGGTAAACACCGCCACACACCCTCCCAGCATGAAAACCCATCCGATGGTCCGCGTGGGAAGGCCAAACCGGCTGTTCAGCCACTCACCGATGTAGGTCAGGAATCCGACCAGGCCGCCCGAGACCAGAAATGAAATCACCAGCGCCGCCACCGTGTCGCGCCGGGAAAGAAATGAATGGAAAGCTCTGCCGACGGTGCGCAGTCTGTCACTGGAAGGCTGAGGGCTTAATTTTTCGGGAGGCAGACGGAGCGAGGCGAGTGAGCAAACCACGGCGAGTCCGGCGAAGAACAAGAAGGCGCGCTGCCAGCCGAAGCGGTCGGCAATTTGCGCTGCGATCGGCACGCCCAATATTGGCGCGGCAAAGTATGCCGTGGAAATCAACCCGATGGCGCGCCCGCGAACGTTGTAAGCAAACCAGTCCGCCGCGAAGGTGACCGAACACGTGGAGAGCGTTCCGGCCGCCAACCCCGTCAGGGCGCGCGCCAGCAGAAGCTGATTCCAGGTGTGGCTTTCCC